>CAVJLN010000042.1:0-25159 GCA_963650485.1 Bacteroidaceae bacterium | reverse complement strand
TTCTACATAAATGACTTCCGTATGAAAAATTGCATCACTGTTTAAGTAATATTCATACCGCTCTGCCAGCATTGCTGAAATCTCTTCGGAGCTTTGTCCGACAATTGTTTCTTCATTCTGCTGCAAAAGCTTTTCCCCGTAAAGTTCCAGAACAGCTCCATACACTGTCTCCTTTACCGCCAACCCCTTCGTTGTAAAGGGCGTATAGACATAAGTAATGCTGTCTGTAAGCGAACCTTCCTCGTATCGCTTTGTAAAACCTTCTGCAAATACAAATCCACATTCCAGCTCTCCTGCTTCTACCGCCTGCTCCAGTTCTTCCGGATCTTCATAAGTGGTAAATTGGTAAACATCGCTCTTTTGCATCAGGCGGTCTGCGATGGTCTGTGTAATACCGGATGTCACGCCTGCAAGTCCGATTCTGCTGTTTTTCGCATCCGTGATATGAATACTTCCAATCACCAAAAGAAGTAATACAAGGAACAGAATTTGCAGCCAGCAGATTCTACGCTTCAGCCGTAATTTCAGTTGAAGTTTATAATAAACGAATCCCATGGGGACCTTTTTTATGGTTTCGCACATACCTGTATGAGCATGCATACGTGATCGCTCACAGATTTCAGACTTTAGGTGGCTATGAGACTGCATCTGGATCTTTGACTCAGCCTGCATTTGGTTCTGAGTCAGTATCGGCACAGGAGTGCGCTTATACATTAATACACTCTCTGAGACTTCGGATAGAACATGCCTGCTCTTTTCATTCCTCCAGGAAAGAAGCTCTCCGGCTGCCATTCCGATAAGCAGGAATAATACGGTTCTGGCTACCGCTTCTTTGGACATCTCACCTTCCAGCATTCCCGCTGCGTATGCATTCCAGTATTTCATTGGCAGGAAACGACTGATTCCGGCAACCTCCTTTCTCAGATAAGCCTCCGGAATGAGGACACCGGCACCAATAATTGTAATAATATTCACTGCAAAAACGAATACCGCTGCCTGCGAGCTGCTGCCGGCCAGTTCATACAACACATGAAAATAAACGGCTATCCCAAGACATAAAAATAACAGGGTATACCATATTTTCCCCTGATAAAGCACGAAATAGGTTTTGGTCCGGCTGGCAATACCTATTCCTGCAAAATAATACAAAAGCCCTGTCACATACAGAAACATCGTCATTACTAGGACCTTAACGACGGATTGCCGGACACTTCCCACGCCTTTGATTTTCAGTTTATCTTCCACGGAACTCTTCCGTTTTCCATACAAAAATCCGAACTGGATTCCACACATCATAAGCAGAATCACAAAGCCTGCTGTATAATAGTATTCCACAACCGAAAGATTTCCCAGAGGCGAAAGCATTTTGGCAGAATATATGCTGTCTCTTTTCAGCATCTGATTAGCAAACAGATAGGCAATCGTATCGCCGAGTCCTGCGCCCTGTAATTCGATACCATAATAAGAGGCCGTATCCAATGCTGCGTACACACCCGCTTCTGCGGTCTGCAAAAAGGACACCCCTGCGGTTACCAGTTCTTCAAATATCTGTGTGTTCTGTGCCGCATCCTTTGGAAAATAAATCTGTGCAGGCGGATTAATCCCTACCTGCACATCATGATAAAAGCCCTCAGGAAGTACGACTATTGCCTGAAGGTTTCCCTGTTTCAACTGTTCCACAGCCTCCTGTTCATCCAAATAATAAAAGTTACAAACCGATCGGACACTGTCCATGGAAGCTATGTACTGTGTTGCCAGACGGCTGACACTCTCATCCTCCGGAATTGCAATTCCAATATTTACTTTCTGAAAAACCTGTGAATTCTGCATAAACGCACTGAAAGCGGCTACCAACGCTGCCGTCAAAAGCAGACAGGCGCAAAAGCTTCCTATGGACTTTAACAGTGTCTTCCATGTTCTTTTACATTCCACTATGAAAAAAGCAATCCACGTTTTCATCCGGTTTCCTTTTAGTATCCCAATAATCCATAAAGCAACTGGTTCAGATCATCAAATAACTCGTCATACTCCGCTTCAGCAGCATTTCCAATGTCAAAGGTTTCCCCCTTCATCGTATCAATGACCGCACCCTTAGTTACTGCAATATCCCCACTTAAAGAATAATCCGAATAATCTCCTTCCAGGGAAAGCTGATCTACGACCACTTTCATCTCTTTACTTCCAAGAGAAAGTGTTCCCCTCATTTCAAAAGCATTTTCCACCTTGAGATCATAAGCTCCCGTACTCCGGTTGTATGTCACCTCCGCACGTTCTCCTGAAAAGTCCATTGTGATCCTTTCCTCATCCCCTGAAATCTCACCTTCGATCGAACATACCGCAACATCATTCACTATCACCTCGATATTCTGCGTCCGATAATCCCCACCATGGAAAATCACCTGACAACTGTCTCCTGCAGATTCAAGCTCCACACAGGCCAGCTTCTTCTGATATATGTAAAACCGAAGCGTTGCATCCTCCATGTCCTGAATGCTTGCAAAGATCTGCTCCGTATATTCCTCTGCGGACATTCCAAGCGCATACAACCGGTCTGCCATCGTCGTCTCGATATATTCCTGATAAATCTCCCGGAACCGATTCATATCCTCCTGTGTTATCTGAATGGCATATCCCTTGCACTTCCGGCTATTTCCATCTACTTCAAACTGCCCGGCATCTGACTTTTCCACCTTCAGGGAACGATACCAATGAACCAGCTTCGCACCAAACTCTGTATTTTTGATATTTTCCGGAGATTCACCGGAATAGATCATTTCCAATGCATCATCCATCATCTGTAAATCTTCTGCCGAAGCAATTTCCGTCAGATATCCCTGTTTTTCTTCTGTATAATTGTAAGTAAACACATGACTGTCTACCGTCGGAATCTGAAGACGGGCCTCCTCCTCGTCAATCTGCATCTTATATTCAATTTCCGGAATGGTAATCCATGAGTTGTTATATTCAATCGTTCCTGCAAGCTGCTTGTCTTTTCCCACTACTCCCATCTGCGTATAAAATACAATCGAGCTGTCAGAATATTCGCTTTGCATATCAATCTGAATATTGGAGGTAACCGTATACTCCTTTCCGACTCCACGCGCATCCTTCAATGCATCATATAAATATCCACCTTCGGAAAAAGTCTTAGCACATGCCCTTTCCACCTTCGTTCTCGGATTGGAAAACAGCACTGCTGCCAATACAAAAGCAAGAATTCCAAGCAATACTACGACTCCGACAATAATCGAAACGATAATTGCTGTCTTGTGCGACTTCTTTGGTGTCTGAGGCTGTGACTGTGGTTGTGGCTGTGATTGTGATTGTGATTCAGGCTGTGGCTGTGACTGTGGTTGCGATGTCTCAATTGGCTGCCCTGTCATCGGATCAAACCTTTGTACAAACTGTTTTCCGGTTTGTTCTGTTGTCTGCCCAATATCTGTCTGGTTTTCTGATATAGATGCAGTTCCCTTTCCATCTGTTTCCTCTGTAATGAGTTCTCCTGTCATTGGATCAAATTTCGGCATTTTTCTTCTCCCTTCACCATTACTTATCCGGTGTTATGATTTCCTTTTTAATTTCTTCTATCGTAAAATCTTCTCCCGTAAGCTCTGTGAGCTTCCCCTGCTTCATAATCAGGCAGCGGTCGCAGGAAAGAATTTCGTTTTCATCGTGCGAAGTTAACAGTACAATTCCCTTCATTTTCCGATACTGCATCAGCCATTGCTGAATGTTATTCTTATAATATAAATCAAGTGCCGTTGTCGGTTCATCCAGCAGCAGAATCGGCGGCCACTGCGCCAGTGCACAGGCAATCGATAATCTGCGCTTCATTCCTCCCGACAGTTTCCGGACTTCTGTTTTCAACAAATCCTCCAGTTCAAAAGACGAAAGCAGTAATTCCCGGTGCTCCGACTGCCAGACGCCCCATAGCTTCAGATTATCCTTCACGGTAAGCTCTTCCATAAGTGGTGGCTCCTGGGGAACATATCCGACATACTTCTGGAAATATTTCCGCTTCTGCAGTGGATTCTTTCCGAAAAAGGTGATTTCTCCTGCGTCAGGCCGGATGGCTCCTGCCAGAATCTGCATCAGTGTTGTCTTACCGCAGCCGTTTTTGCCGGCAAGTGCAAGACACTGTCCGCACTCTGCTTCCAACGAAATATCATCCAATATGATTCTTTTTCCATACTTTTTCTTAATATGTGAAACCTTAAGCATCTCTTTCCTCTATCATTCCTGCATGGAAGCCATCATCTGCTCCCGGCGCGCTCTCTGAAACTTCATATATTCTTCTTCACAGCGGTCAAATGTCCCGTCCTGTGTAAACTTCTCATACCACTTTTTCCAGATCTGCTTAAGCTGTTCCTGATAAGGCATCCAGTCCTCTACCATCATCTCTCTGGTATACTTCTGGGTGCAGTGGTGATCTTCACTTGCAATCAGCATCCGTCCTCCCTTGGGACGATCCTCATACGATAACCGGCAGCCTGTATCGGTTAACGCTGCGCATTCTCCCATGGCATCAACTCCAATAAAGGTAAAGCACTTATGGCGCATCCGCACATAAAGCAGTCTTCCTCCCGGATAACCAAAGGAATCCAGTGCACAATTGCTGTTTATTAACCAGTTCTCTATTTCTTCAATAGCAAGTCCTTTTTCTGATGCGATTTCTTCTGTTTTCATTTTTTCTGCTTTCATTTCTTCTATGTTCGTATACTGCATCCCCTCTGCTCCGGCCATTTCCTGCTGTGCACGGATTCTGCGGATCATATCCTCCGGTGAAAGAGAGCATCCCGTTGACTTGCAACAGTTCCCCTTACATTCTTTACAAATTTCCGCTTCTGTTTTTTCCATATGTGCCACCTCACCTTATTTTTATATCATATCTTGTTACCGGAAACCTTGCAAGTGTGTTTATGATTTGCTAAGATCTATGTGATAATAGTTCCGCCATGCAGAAATGATTGTGCAAGATGACCGTGGAAGCTTGCTCACTAAGGGCAACTTATACAATCATTTCTATAGGGCAAACGCCCGACATGAAATAAGGTGCCGGAAAACATGTATATTTGCTAGACAATCTTTACAATCCGGCAGCTTATGAATGAGCATGGCTTAACTGTTACTCTATATGATGAAGAAAGGTTACTGTTCCTGTAACGAATGAATTTCTGAATCATTTCATCTACCCAATAAATATCTATACGGAAAGAAAGGAAACATACCTATGATTAAACACATTGTAATGTTCAAATTAAAGGAAAATGCAGACGGAAAGACCAAGCAGGAAACCATCGAAGAAGCTAAGAAACGTCTTTCTGTTTTCGAGGCTGAGATTCCTACTTTAAAGAAGCTTGTTGTTGCTATCAATGATGAAAAAGCTGCAGAAAGCAACTACGAACTGGCTTTAATCTGCGATTTTGACGATATAGAAGGACTGAATGCTTATCAGATTCATCCTACCCATAAAGCTTTCGGTGCATTCATCACTCCGTTACGTGAAAGCCGTGCCTGCATCGACTACGAATATTAATTAAAATACTGATTATTTTTTAAAACTCAACCGGTAGATACGCAGCTGCAATTGCAAGCAGAATGGCAGGAAGAAGGTTTGCAACTCGTACCTTCTTCCCCCATACAAGATTTAATCCCACACAGAAAATCAATACCGATCCGACAAAAGAGATGTAATTCAGCGCCAGATCTGTAAACACCGGTTTCAGCAAAGAGGCCAGCAGTGTAATCCCACCCTCTAAAAGAAACACCGGAACCGCCGAGAAGATACAGCCTTTCCCCATGGCACAGGTCATCACCATGATAATAATAAAGTCAAGGACGCTTTTCGCTGCGAGAATTGTATAATCTCCTGATACACCATCCTGTATCGATCCCACAATCGCCATCGCGCCAATACATACCGTCAGGGAAGAGGTTACGAAGCCATGGGTAAACTGGTTGTCTTTCTGATTGCCGGTCTTTTTCTTAAGCCACTCCCCAAAACGCTCAAATTTCGACTCTATATCAATCCATTCTCCTAACAGTCCACCTAGTGTCAGTGTCAGAATCATCAGCATGGTACCGCCACCCGAAAAACTTTTTTCACTGACCGGAAGCATGTATTCCATTGCGCCCGCAATTCCAATAAACAGGACACTGACACCACATGCCATGTTCAGGGTATCCTGTATTCTTTCCTTTAACAATCTACCGAAGAAATATCCTAAAAGACCGCCAATCACAATGGCTGCTGTATTGATTATGGTACCTAATCCTATCATCTGTTATCTCTCCTTCTTCCCATCATTCTGTCAGTAATTTTTCCTTCCGGCTTTCCTTCATTCTATTTTTCATCTGTACCAGAGCATATGGAATACCATCGGTAATTCTGTCACATCTTATTCATGTCTCTCATCTGTCGGAATCGTCACAGCATTCCAATATCCATATCAACATAAACTTCCAACGTAGCCGAATCCATCCGAATTCCGAACCGATTGAGATCCACCTTACCATTCTCCACGATAACTCCATCTTCCATAAGCCGTCTTGCCTGTTCGCCCTCTCCTCCAAAAGCAAACTCTCCGGATAACTCTCCCTTTGAATTCACCACACGGAAACAGGGAATATTTTCCGGATCCGGATTCTTATGCAGAGCATTTCCTACCGCTCTTGCCATCTTTTTCTCCCCGGCAAGCTCGGCAATCTGTCCATACGTGGCTACGTGTCCCTTCGGAATTTTCTTGACTGCCTCGTAGATCCGCTTTGTCGGACTGTCCGTAACAAGATCATAGCTTTCTGCAATCATGCGTTTCACATCTTCTTGCGGAATGGTTCCGTCAAGAATCAGTGTATTCCAATGCTCTTTATTCAGATGATATCCGGCAATAACCACTCCCGGATAGGCATTTCTCCAAAAGTCTCTCCACTGCGGATCGGCCTTCACATTGATATTCAGATATCCATCCTTTTCATAGGTCCACAAAAAGGCCTTCTTACTTCCCTTCACCCGGACTAACTGCCAGTTCGGATCATGGAACGGTGCCTCCTGGTAGGTCATCGGAAAGGATAAACCATACTCCAATACTTCTTCACGTGTCATAACCATCTTCATATACTCCTCTGGTCAAACCCTCAAACCATTATTGCCACATTAAGCAAGCGCATATTACTGACATCACTTCAATGTCCTTAGATCATCCTTCTGCTCTTTCGTAATCCGGTAACTTTCAACCGGCTTCCGGCTTCTTTGCGAACTCTCCGGCAAACTTTCTCAACACCGGAATGCGGATTCCAATGACTGTCTTTTCGACACTAAGAAAAATGCTTAGAATATTGTTTATCAACATTCTAAGCATTTCCAATTTCATGCAGGTGGCCGGACTTGAACCGGCACGGTGTTGCCACCGAGGGATTTTAAGTCCCTTGCGTCTGCCTATTCCGCCACACCTGCGGACGCCACAATATGCATCTCGGTTTATAGCATGGACATACGCACAAGTGCTGTTCCATTAACCTCATCAATGCATATGCTGAAATCTGCAATACAGATTTCAAATGGATGGAGGTGGATTCGAACCACCGAAGCAATTTGCAGCAGATTTACAGTCTGTCCCCTTTGGCCACTCGGGAATCCATCCATACAGTCTCATGAGTATCTCTCTCACGAAGTCCTGACAATAATAGAATATACCATATCAGCTGTTAAAACGCAAGATCATAATTTTGAAATTTAATTCTCCCCATACCTCAGCACAATTGCAGATGTTCCGGGAAGTGTCACCATCACCTTGCCGGAAACAATGGGATATTCATGCACTTCTGTATCAAATCCCTCTGCTGTAGTGAGCATCACGCATTGCATAACGCCTTCCTTGGGTGCACCAATATACCAGACCTCCAGCTCCCTGGTTACCTCGTGATCATTATTGTTAAGAAGAACTGCGGTACATGCATGGCGGTTGAAACGTCCATAGCCCAAAATATTGTAATCCGCATCCATGAATTTCAGGGATCCGGTCAACAGCTCCTCGTTTTGTTTATGAATACGGATCATTTCCTTGTGGAAACGGATAAGTTCCTTATCCTCCTGTCCCCATGGATAGGTTCTCCGGTTATCCGGATCGGTAAAGCCGCATACTCCGGCTTCATCACCGTAGTAAATGGTCGGTGCGCCCGGCCAGGTCATCTGGATAACAACTGCCTCACGCATTACGGCTTTGTTCACTCCTTCATTTGCCGCCTGAGGGCCTAAGGTGTTCGTTCTTCCCACCTTATGATTGGTTCTTGTTAAGAAACGGGAATGATCGTGGTTCGATAACTCATTCATGGCAATCTGCAAGGACGGTGTCGTAAAGCTTGCCATATGATAACGCATCGCCTGCAAAAAGCTGTCCGCGTTACCAAGCATATCACCACGGAAGTCATCACTGTGCTTCTGCATACCGGTCAGAAACCAGGTTACCGGCTCCATGAATGCATCATAATTCATAACCGTATCCCATTCCTTGCCATTCAGCCAGTCTCTCGGACTTCCATAATGCTCTGCAAGCACAATCGCCTCCGGATTCACATCTCGAACCGCCTTGCGGAACTGCTGCCAGAAATAGTGATTGTATTCCGGACTGTGTCCCAGGTCTGCCGCCACATCCAGACGCCATCCGTCAATATTATAAGGGAATGATACCCATTTTGCAGCAATATGCATCACATAGTTAAACAGCTCCTGTGACTGCTCATAATTAAGCTTCGGCAGCGTGTCATGCCCCCACCAGCCGTCATATGCATTATTGTAAGGCCATGCATGGTCATTAAAGAACTGGAAGTAATTATGGTATGGACTTTCCTTACTGATATAAGCCCCCTTCTCGTATCCCGGTGCATTCTCATAAATACGCTCTCTATCCATCCACTTATTAAAAGATCCACAGTGATTAAACACACCATCCAGAATGACCCTCATGCCCCGCTTATGAGCCTCGGCTGCCACCTGTGCAAAAAGCTCATTGCTGGCTTCCAGATTCTCTTTATTGGTCACACGGTCAATATATCTGGTCGCTTCGCGGTTTTCCTTCTGGTCGGGTCGTAAAAGCTCTCCTTCGTCGTGAACAATCTTCCCGATATGCGGATCAATGTAGTCATAATCCTGAATATCATACTTGTGATTGGACGGAGAAACAAACAATGGATTAAAATAAATAACATCAATGCCAAGATCCTGCAGATAATCCATCTTATCGAGCACACCCTGCAGGTCACCACCATAAAACTCACGGACTCCCATGCTGTCCGGGTACTTGTTCCAGTCCTCCACACGGACGGATTTATCCCCGATGTACTGATACTCATTCGTCAGCACATCATTCGTCGGATCGCCATTATAGAAGCGGTCCACGTAGATCTGGTACATCACGGCTCCCTTAGCCCACTTCGGGGTCTTAAAGCCCGGAATTATCCGGAAAAAGAAGGTTTCCTCCGGGTGTTTGGAAACACCACGCGTATCATAGACACAGGTAATCTTTCCAACCTGTACTTCGAAATAATAGCTGTACTGTTCCTGCTCTACTTCAATTGAACAGGTAAAATAATCAAACTCATCGTCACCTTCTGTAACGATCATCAGGATTCGTTCGTTATTGTGTACCAGGAAAACACGGTCAATGTTCTTTGCTTTGGCACGGAATCGTACTTGTACTTCAGAATACGGATTGGGCTCTGCCGGACTGATATAATTCTCTGTTGTGTCACTAAATAACGCTTCACGGTTAAAAACCGGACGCATTTCCGATATATACATCATATTCTGCTGCGTCTTCATAATACGATTGATATCCATATAATCTATGCTCCATCTATTTTATATTTATTAGTAACTATTCAGAACCCCATTCGTAAAACCGTTGCTTCGCAACTCAAGTTTTACTCATGTAGTTACTTCGCCATATAAATCATGGCATATGTCCGCTTGAATGCAAGCATTCATCGTCCATATTGCCATAATTTGCATGGCTCTGAATAGTTACGTACATTTTATACCAATCGGGATTTATAATCAAGAAAAGCATCTGTTTTTGGACAGTAAAAAAGACAGTAAAACAATTACTGTCCTTTTTAGAGAAGGTATTTCTTTCTTATGGGGTATAGCAAAAACTATATAATGTATTGGGGGGGGTTACAAGTAGTATAATAGCATATGCCTATTTTTGCGTAAATACTCACGATTCACAAATATTACAAAAAGTGTCTTTGCTTTTTGTGCATTTTCACCAAATATATTCATTAGCAAATGTCATCTACTCCGTAACCGGCTTTTCTTTGTCGTTAAATAACGCTTCGAACTCTTCTCTTCCAATCTTTTCCTTTTCCAGAAGAAGCTCGGCACACTTATTCAATACATCCATGTGCTCTAAGATGATTTCCTTCGCCTTGTGGTAACAGTCATCCACAATATCCTTCACTTCGGTATCAATCTTTCCGGAAATCAGTTCACTGTGGCTCTTGGCATGAGCAAGATCCTTACCGATAAAGACCTCATCATCATCATTTTCATAATTAATCACACCAAGCTTTTCAGACATACCGTAACGCGTTACCATGTTTCTCGCTGTCTTGGTTGCCTTCTGGATGTCATTGGAAGCGCCGGTTGTAATATCATTAAATACAATTTCCTCTGCGATTCTTCCGCCTAAGGAAACCATAATATCCTGCAGCATGTGACTCTTTGTCAGGAACATTTCATCCTTTTCCGGAAGCGGCATGGTGTAGCCTGCCGCACCGAGTCCCGTCGGAATAATAGAAATCATATGAACCGGATCCACATCCGGAAGCACATGGAACAGAATCGCATGACCCGCTTCGTGGAATGCCGTGATTCTCTTTTCTTTATCTGAAATCACACGACTCTTCTTTTCTACACCAAGTCCGACCTTGATAAAGGCTTTCTCGATATCCTTCTGGATCACGTAGGTCTGGTTTTCCTTCGCTGCAATAATGGAAGCCTCATTCAGGAGATTTTCCAGATCTGCTCCGGTAAAGCCCGCAGTTGTCTGTGCAACCTTCTTTAAGTCCACATCTTCCGCAAGTGGTTTGTTCCTGGCATGCACACGGAGAATGTCTTCCCTTCCTGCCACATCCGGGCGGTTTACGGTGATCTTACGGTCAAAACGTCCCGGACGAAGAATTGCCGGATCCAGAATATCGACACGATTCGTTGCTGCAAGCACGATAATTCCTTCATTGACGCCAAATCCGTCCATTTCCACGAGGAGCTGGTTCAATGTCTGCTCTCTTTCGTCGTGTCCGCCGCCCATACCGGTACCACGTCTTCTGGCAACTGCATCAATTTCATCGATAAATACAATACAGGGTGCATGATGCTTGGCTTCTTCAAACAGATCCCTCACCCGGGAAGCGCCTACACCGACAAACATTTCCACGAAATCCGAACCGGAAATACTGAAGAACGGTACACCGGCTTCTCCCGCAATTGCTTTTGCAAGCAATGTCTTACCGGTACCGGGAGCGCCCTCTAAAAGAACTCCCTTCGGGATTCTTGCTCCGACCTTGGTAAACTTGGCAGGATCCTTTAAAAATTCCACAATTTCTTCCAGCTCTTCCTTTTCTTCCTGAAGACCGGCAACATCCTTAAGCGTTATGGTTCCGTCACCTGAAGAAAGCTTCGCACGGCTCTTTCCGAAATTCATCATCTTGGCATTGCTTCCGCCATTCTGTCCGTTCATCATGGTAAAGAACACAATCATCACTACGACCGCTACCAGCATCGGAAGAATACTTGTCAAGAACCAGTTTTCCTCCTGTACCTTTTCTACATTGGGATCTACGTTAAAGGAAATCAGGAACTGTTCGATTTCACTGACATCCGTAACATATAAGGTCTTTTCCAGTCCGCTTTCCAATGTAACGGTTACCTCACCGGTAGGTGTCTGCCGGCTCGGCATAATATCTGCGTCGACCACCCTGCCGGCCTCCAGATCCTCCATTAATTCGCCCCTTGTATATTCGATCCGGTTATTGTCCATGAAGCTTGGAATAATCAACAATGCCAGCAGAACCAGCATTACAACAAAATATACACTTAATCCTCTACTTTTTTTCACACTATTTTCCTTTCAGAAACTAATTTGCAACTATTCAGAGCCATGCAAAATTGCTTTCTGTGAATGCTTGCATTCAAGCAGAAAAGCAATTTTACATCAAATCAATCGAATTCCACTACTCCAATGTACGGCAGGTTGCGGTATCTCTGATCATAATCAAGACCATATCCTACTACAAATTCATCCGGGATCTCAAATCCGGTATAATCCACTTGTACATCGGTCACCCTTCTCTCCGGCTTATCTAACAGAGTGCAAAGACGAAGGCTTGCAGGTCCCCTGTCCTTTAACATTTCAAGCAGGTAGCTTAGGGTACGTCCGGAATCCACGATATCCTCAATAACAAGGACATCCTTTCCCTTCAGGGGTTCATCAAGATCCTTCACAATCCGAACAACACCGCTTGACTTTGTTTCACTTCCGTAGCTGGAAACCGACATAAAATCCAAAGAGACCGGCACGGTAATCCTCTTTGCAAGCTCACACATGAAAAAGCTGCCACCCTTTAAGACACATACCAGATGGACACTCCTGCCGGCATAATCCTTACTAATCTGATCTCCGATCTGCTGAATCCGGGCATCTACATCCTTTTCTGATAAAAGTACTCTGACTCTTTCAGCCATATTTATGACTCCTTTCTCTGATGGTATTACCATTTACTATTCTATTTGTCTTACTCCTTAGACAGAACACTCACCTGTAAAACTCGCTCCGTCTGTTCCGTAATCTTGAAAAACTCGCTGATGCGCAGCCCCGGAACCCATACCACATGGTGATCCATGGCAAGAACATACAGGGAATCTCTGTCTTCCTTCGGGATTTTCTGATCTACGAAGTAGTCCTGCAGAGATTTGCGTCCCATCTGTCGATTAACCGTTAAATAATCCCCAGCCTGTCTCGGTCTGAGGAATAAAGTCGTTGTTATTTTATCATAGTCAAACCATTTCGTATATGTTTTTTGAGGAATAATTTGAGATTTTTCATAGGAAAACGTCTGAAATTCCACATCTCCGAGCAAAGGAACCTGAAGCACGGAAGGAATCCCAACCGGTAATTCCGGATATTCCTTCCCAAAAAATTCTGTACACGCTTCACTCTTTTCTATTTTTACCCATTCATACTGTTTATAGACATGAACCTGATAAGGAAGCACACATTCTTTGCTGCCTGTTCCCTGTAACAGCTTATCTATGCTCTGGATATGCGCCTCCGTGATATCCTTTTTCTGTCCCGCAATTTCACACAAGGTATAAAATAACAGCCGCTTCCGGATAAACGATTCTTCCTTCTGCAACAGCGCAAGCTTCACCGAAGCTGCTTTCGGATGCTCCGTAAAGACACAGCACCGTTCCACAGCCGCCATCGTCTGTCTCATCACATACTCATCGGCCTCCTGCAGCTGCTTTGCTGCACGATTCATATTGGCTGTGGCTCCGTGCACAATATTCTCCTCTGCATAAGACAGAATATGATGCCGGATCCGGTTCCGGGTATAGTCATCCCCCAGATTCGTTGCATCCGTGCAAAAAGGCATCTGCTGCTCCTGCAGCCACTGCTCGATTTCCTTCCGCTCAAGAAAAAGCAGTGGACGGATAATGTTTCCCTGTACCGGACGAATGCCGCAGGCTCCGGTAAGTCCTGTCCCCCGGAACAGATGAAACAGCATCGTTTCCGCGCGGTCGTTACTATTATGTGCTACCGCAATCTTTCCCTTGCGTTCACCGAGAATCTTCCGGAAGGCCTCATAGCGGATCTTTCGTCCCATCTCTTCAGCAGACAGCTTTTCCTGCTTTGCCTGTGCCTCCACGTCTGCACAGATCAGATGAAAGCGAATCTGCCGTTCCTCACACAGCTTCCGGACAAATTCCGCATCCTCCCCGGCTTCCGGACGGATACCATGATTAATATGCACTGCTTCTATCGATATGGAAAGCCTTTCTGCAAGCTTTTCCAACACAAGAAGGAGGCAGACCGAATCCGCGCCCCCTGAAACACCTGCAATCACCACATCGCCCGGCTCCACCATATGATATTGTTTCATGTATTGCAAAGCTTCTTCAACCATACTTTAAATATAATGTATTTTGAAGGAAATGGAAAGCCTTTTGTCCGAATCCGTCACGACTCCCGGCCATCTGCATTCCTCTCCCAGATCCCAATCACCATAACCGTCATATCATCCCGGATGTGGCCTCTGGACTGTTGAATACAGTATCTCAAAATAGTATTCGCCATTTCTCCCGGATTTTCCACCGTAAGGCTTCCTATCAATTCCGACAGCATATCCTCTCCGATCCCCTGTGACAGGGCATCAAGAACACCATCCGAAATCATAATAATATAATCCCCATCCATCAAGGTTCTCCCAATGCTTTCCACATCCGGCTTCTGAAAAATACCAAGCGGCAGATTTCCGGAAGAAATCCGATCCACCAGGTGCTGCCTCTTAATATAGGAGCTGGAGCTTCCCACCTTTACGAAATGACATTCCCCGCTATACAGATCGAGGCTGCATACATCCAGCGTTGACATATTGCTCTGCTCTCCACCGGAGAGCAGGGTACTGTTAATCATCTGGATCGCCATTTCCATCTGAAATCCTGCCTCCAGGAAGCGCTGCACCAGCTCTACCACCATGGTACTGTCGGCACAGGCCTTGTCCCCGGAACCCATACCATCTGACAAAACCACCGTAAGATTTCCGGTTTCCATTTCAAAGAAGCTGTAATTATCCCCGGAAATCTGTTCCGTTTCCTTTACCGCCTTGGCTACCCCCGTCAGGGTATGAAACCTGGATTCTTCTACATAATACAGGGTTTCAAAGCCATTGGACAAAAAGAACTTATTATCCTGTCTGCTACTTAAATGTGTTCCCAGCAGAACGGAGAGCAGATCACCGATCTCATCCGAGGAAAGCGGATTCTTACCTTTGCTTTTCAGAGTTACCGATATTTCTGTACGCCCATTTTCATTCTCAATCAAATACAAGCTCTTTAACTGCAATTCCATTTCCTTAAATGCGTGTGCAATCTGCTTGAATCTCCTGCTGCTCATGGGCACGCATCTCCGGCTCTCTTTGGCAAGCTCCATCATAATCTTGGACATTTCCCGAAGCTGATCCACCATCAGGCTTTTGTTCTCCGAAAGCTTCTTCTGCCAGAGAATATCCCTTCTGTCTGCCGCTTCCCTGCACTCTTTATCGCCCGGTTCCTCATTCCCACTGTCTTCCAGATTTAAGGCCAGCTCATGAATGGAATCTGCGTAGGTCATCAATTTTTTCTTCCCGTAATCCGGCAAAATACTTGCGAAGGATTCTTTATCCATATCCGGTTGTCTTTTCATGTCCTCTCATCCCTTCTACCTGTCTAAGCAATGTCAAGATAGACGCATAAATCTATGGCATCGTAAGGAACATTATACACATGAGCTTCGGAATATTTTGTCGTATTCAGGTGTTGATGAAAAAATCTGGTAACTATTCAGAGCCATGCAAATTATGGCTGTATGGACGATGAATGCTTGCATTCAAGCGGACATATGCCATGATTTATATGGCGAAGTAACTACATGAGCAAAACACAAGCTGTGAAACAGCGGTTTTGCGAATGGAGTTCTGAATAGTTACAAACTCTATAAGGCTTCGGCTCGCATTCACTAAGCATTCTACATATACCTGCTGCACTAAATTCGCTCTTCGCTTTCGCTCGTGCTCATTAAGTGCACAGGTATCGTTCGCACTAAGTTCATGCTTCGCCTCCGGCTCGCATTCACTAAGTGCTCTACATAAAAAGACCATCCATATCCAGGCGGATACAAATGGTCATCTAATTCTCATCCTTAAAAAGAATCTCTCCTTCATATACAAGTCCAAGCTTATCACGGGCCACTTCCTCAATGTACTTCTTGGTCTGTGTATAGGTCTCGTATTCTTTGATTTCTTCTGCGCGCTGCTCCTCCTGCTCAATCTGAAGGGAAAGCTCCTCTTCGCGCTTCGCATAGTAGGCTTTCTTCTCACGAAGCTCAATGCTCTTGATTCCTACTACAACCAGCATCATCAGAAGCACCAGCGTCACCAGAAATATTCCTGTTTTATTTTGTCGTCGTTTTTTATATGCAGCTCTTCTGGCCATTCTACTTCTCCATGTACACAAAACTATTTCTGTGTGTGTTTACATAATGTTATTTTAAGTAATTTTATGCAAACCGTCAACCTCTTTTTTAGGGATCGTAATATTTTTATGTTACGATGTCCAAATCGCTTGCTTTTCTTGTAAATATAGGCTTTTCCGGCATTTATAGGTGTCTGGATTTTCCGAACCACAAGATATAGTATGTGCAGAATGCTCTTTCCTATTGTTGACATAATATTTATGTAACATTCACTTATTGTTTTCTTATAAAGAAATGCCCCCAATACGGCTCCGCCCACTGCAAACCATCGTAAAATGCCATTATTTTCTTCTACCAGAAAGAAAAATACTCCAAAGGCACAGATCAGCCAGAAGAAAAAGTCCTCCAGGGAAATCCAGAATTGTCCGTGACGGAGCACCCTTCTTAAGATAAGAAGGCCGTCATAAAGCAGTGCCATGACAATTCCGGTCAGAAAGGAATGAAAAAAAAGGAGCAGTTCTTCCATGATTTCCTGACTCATATGCCTTACTTAAACAGTCTGCCGAGGAGCGATTCCGTCCGTTCCGTGCGGCTTCCCTGTTCGGAATAAGTTATGCTGTCAATCCGTCCGTCGATATCGACCTCGCCTTTATCCAGCATCAGACGGCTCACATGAAGTTCTTTTCCTTTCATCATAAGCATTCCCTGATCCGTCTCCAGAATAATCTCATTTTCATCAAATGACAAAACATCGCTTACTCCCGTGAGATTTCCGCATCTTCGGTTGTTAAGGCTCAGCTTATGCGTTCTTTTATTAATTGATGTCTGATCTTCCATCCCCATGACTCCTGCATTTTGCTCTGAATTGTTATCTTTAAATAACTATATGCAGGTCATGGGGAGGATATGAGTTGCCATGCAAACTCATAAATGATCCAACGGATCATTTTTGAGTAACCTCATGCTTCTTTCTTCATGGTTGAGCGATTACGATACATTATGTATGCATCTGCTTCTTAATGGCTTCACATTTTTCAATTGCGTTCTGAATTTTCCTGATCTGCTCTGTCACCACCTTAATCTGTTCATCCAGCTTCTCCATCGGAGCCTGTGCTTCCGCCTCACGATTCTTATAATACTGAAGCCTTTGCGTTTCGTAATCATGAATCTGGTCATACGTATATATGCCCATGTGATACTCTCGCCCCAGAAGACCTGCTTTCACGGAATTGATCTGGAGCTCATTGCTCTTTTTGAATCCATCTCCGCCTCCCAGATCCCGGTATCTATCCCAGGCCTCGCGATCCGTCAGTTTATCGTCCTTCAGCATATTGATTCTTACCTGATGCTTGGCAGATGCTTTTTCCAGGCTCTTTTTTTCAAAATCCAGTGCACTTGCAGGGGTAAGCACCGTGTTGATCTTTTCTGCAATTGCCTTATCCGCTCCTGTTGCGTAGCTTTTGCTGATCAGACTCCAAGCAAAATTAAATTTATCCTTCAGCTCATTTCCGTCCTCCATTGCCAGCTGACGGTATTGCCGGGTCTTCTCTTCATCCGTTATGGAAGTATCATTCAGCATTTTTAAACGTTCCTGATGCTTCCTGGTCTTTTCATACAGACGCCCTTCTTCATATTGCATAATGACAGCCGGTGTCAGATAATTGGCAACATGCTCTTTATAATAGTCCTTTATGATCTGGTCACCCTGAAGCTTACTTTTATAAAAGGCTGCCAATTGTTTTCTTCTTTCCTCAGGCTCAAGCTTCTGGAATTCTTCCTGATCCTTCAGCTTGACAAGGCTTCGAAGTCTCTGAAGTCCTCCGTTTTCCAAAAGGGCTGCAAAGTCCTCCCGGGATGCCGAACTAATTCCAAGTGCTCCCACAGCAGCACTCTGCAGGCTTCCCTCCTCTCCGGCTGCTTCCGTTTTAAAATCATTAATCAGAGACATCATTTGACGCTTAAACCAACCGGCTCTTGCCTTCTTGCCCAGTCGATTGGCCATATAACGGAACATCTGTGGTGTGGTAATATCCTCCTCCTTATCCTGCTTGTGCTCCTCCAGATAATTTCTTGCAAAGCCCTTGCCTCCTCCACGATCCCGGTAGACCGCCCAGATTTCAGCATCCGTGATTTCTCCATTCTCTGCCTTTTCCTTTAATTCCTTTAACTTCATCAGGTCATTATAATGAGCTCTGTGCCCAATCTCCTGCGACTGTTTCAAAGCCTCTTCGATCAATGCCTGCTTTATGCTTCGGTCGACATACTTTAAGGTATCCTCTTTGCCACTGGCCGCCAGATCAAGGAACCTTGTATTTTTTTTGGTACCTTTTTTTGTAGTCTTTCCCCTTCCCTGTACATCAATGGCACCGCTGAAATAATCCTCACGTATCTTCCTGAACATCTCCTGCCTTTTTTCTATTTCGTTCTCACCGAATTTCATTGCAATATCATATTGCCTCTTCAGGATATCGACCCTGTTTTTATGATTTGCGGCATCTTTGTCTTTTTCATTAATAAGATACTCTGTATACCGGTCAGTTTCATATTGAATCAGTGTTTCAATATCCACACTTTCCCGGATGACCGCCTTGCGGTTGTTATTATTGAAGAAATAACTCAGAACTCCGTCCCGATCTACACTCTTCAATAATTTTTTCTTGTTTTCCTTTTCACTCTCTTCGATCAGCTTTGCCTTAATCTCATCTGTCTTACGCTGTTCATATTCGATCAGTTCATCCACCGTCAGACTCTTGTAAGCATATTTCTGATAATCTTCAAAGGTATACAGTCCGGAATGGAACAGAATGTCCCGTGATCTTTTATCCAGCCTTGCCTTCTCCTTCTCTGACGCATTGGCGTAAGCCTGATTCAGCTTCTCAAGCTTATCGTATACTTCATAATGCTTCCCCGTGTCTTCCTCAAGCAGATTCGTTTCCATATCAATCAGGGCATCTATATCAATTGCATAAGCAAACGGGTCCTCCAGAATACGCTGCCCCTTAAGCTCCTTCTTATAGAAGTCCAGAAACTCCCCATTCTTTTCAGAAAGCTTATCTTCTATATTCAGCTCCTTTGCTTTTTCTTTCAGACGATCCAGTCTGGTCTGATGCTTTTCCCCAATGGTGCTGACACGTCCGTTTTCATACTCCCTTAGCTGATCCGCAGTAACATATTGGGAAATCACATGACTGATCGAGTCACCGGCAGCCTTAAGATAAAGATTCGCGAAATCCTCACTCGGCTCTGTTTCCTCATGCCCCTGTGAAATATAATTGTTAATCATCGCAATATGATCTTCATAGACAGCACGAAGCTTTCCATTGCGCTCCTGCTCATACTTCAGCAGTGCCTCCTTCGTTGCGTACTGTTCCAGAGCTTTCTCATCCAGCTCCCTATCCATATACTCCTTCAAGCCCTTAGCTTCAGAGGTTATCTCTATGTATTTTCGATAGGCACTTCCTTCCTCATGGTCTGCGCCCTCCTTCTGCTGGCTCTTCCATTGCTCCATCTCCTGTATCCGCAGCTGATGCTTCTTAATACCATCCTGTGCCTCCAGTACATTGCCTTCTACATCCTGCTGCAATACTTTGGTTTCTTTCTTATTCTCCAGTTCATTCCTTCTGTTCGTTCTGATCAGTTCTTTCTCGATCAGCTTTCCTTTGACTTCATCCAAGTCGTTCTCCGTAATATCCGTTATGTCCTTATTTTCCAGAACAGAAAAGGCCTCCAGAAGCTCCTGAGCCTCACCCGCTTCCATCCTGGACTGCTTCACCAGTTTATTTAATTCAATGGATTCCCTTGAGAAGGTAAACCCATAGGTACTGCTTGTTTCCTTCAATGAATGTTTAAATGCCTGCGCACTGAATGCGCTCTGGACAAATTGAAGATCAAAGATGGAAGCTCCCGCTTCATGCCTTGCTTCCTTGGAATACTGAACCGTTGCGAGATTCCATGACGCAAAATCCTTTTCCCATCCCTGTTCCCACTGCAGAACCTCAGATTCTAAATTGATTTCCCCTCCGATTTCTGCTGAAACTCCGATTCCCCCTTCGAATTTAACCGTAAAGCCGTTGTTTAATATTTCCTTCCCGATGCCCTTGTCATAAATTTCCTGCAGATTCAGCTGCGGACCCGACAGGGTTGCCTTCAGGATTTCATTCTCATCTCCTGCCTGTCCGGAAAGCTCTAAAGCTGCATACAAGCTGGAGCTTGCGGAAATCAGGCTTCCCAACCCTACAATCAGTCCCAGAGCCACTTTCGCTGATATGGAGCCCTTCAGCGCAAGACTGACTCCTGTATCCACCGCAACAACAGCAAGAAAATTCATCATTTTTTCTTTCGCCTGTTCCGGCTCCATCTTTTCATTTACAGCCTCAGAAAACTCACCCAGCTTTTCCTTTGCCTGGTCTGCATTTGATATATTGAAATCCGTATCAAGACTGACTCCGACCTCGAAGTTCGGTGTCAGACTGATAAAACCGTCCAGACATGGTAAAATCGGAAATTTCTGCTTCATGTCATCAAGATAATTCACCTCGGGAGCATCCAGAATATGCATCTGTTCTTTTTCATTATCCTCCAGCTCTCCGGGCAGCTTTCCAGCCATAAGATCCCGCAAAGCTGACTTCACCCATTGCAGACGCTGTCCTGCCGCACTGTCTGTATCATCCTTAATAAACGCCTGGATATATTCCCAGACCGATATTTCTTCAATCTTTTTTTCTTTCTCCAGTTTTTCCTGTGCTTTCTCTGTCGGGCTCTCGTTATTCACCACTTTTTCCAAAAGTGAAAAAGAATGTGACAGGTCGGAATCCTCCTGCTCCTGCTCCTGCTCCTGCTCTTCCTGCTCTGTTTCCGGGACTTCGTTTGGAACAATGTCCTGAGGCCCTTCAGGAACATCCTCTGTGTTCTTGCCCGGATCGGTTACGATGTCCTTATTTGTGTCCTGATTATTTCCTGTATCCTTGTCCTTATTCGTGTCCTGATTATTTCCTGTATCCTTATCCTTATTCGGATCTATGTCCTGATCCTTTTTATGAACCTTTTTACGAACCTTTTTCTTACGCTTCTGTTGATCCCGTTTCTGTGATTCATCCTGAGTAGTGCCTGGATCTTCCGTACTCTGTGATGCCGGTGCAGCTTCTCTCACAATTTTAATCTGCTCTTCATTTCCTTCACTCTGACCAATCTCTGCCTGAACCTTCTGTTCCGTTTCAATTCCTCTTTTTTTACTGACAAGTACTGCATCATCATAAACCATCCCCTTCTCGGTAAGGGTAACGGTACCTGCCTTCAATCTTTCTCTTTTATTAAGTTTAATATCATCACGGATAAAACCATGAAGCGCCGGGATATGATTCTCAGAAAATGCCGCTTCCGGTGCGGCCAGTGCACTCTCCTTAGACAGGGCTTCCGTTGATACTTCACCCTCATGCATGGAATGGTCTGTTTTGCTGACATAAATGAACTGTACGTTTTCCTTCTCCGGAGTGTAAGCTTTGTTGCCTGTAAGTCCGATTAATGTAACCGAATTCATATCCAGTACAAGACCCTGTCCAAGCTCTACAACACCGCCCCGAACCTGATAGGATTCCTTACCCTTAAATCTGGTCGCATTGATATTAAAATTCACATTTTCATGCAAAAAATGAATCCAGCTTGCCTGATCCTTAAAAAAGCCCAGACTCTTTGCACGTTCCCTTCTGTCTATTCCTTCCGCATCAATCTCCAGATCCTCATACCCACTCGCATCTGTCTCTCTTTCATATGCAGAAAAAACCGCACGCTCCCTTACATCCATGGAGTTCTTCCGGTCTTTCCCCTTATCCATAACCTCTTTTACATTAAGCTTTGCATCCTTCATCTCTTACTCCACCCATAACTTGTTCAAAATACTGGTATGCCCTGTTTTCATGTATTCGTCGTTCACTGCCTCCGCAATATCCTTCTGTGTGATCCTGCGGTTATCTGCTGCTGCATGATATGCTGCAGCGATTGCGGCTGACTTGATCCCACTTCCCGTTAATTCACCGGCATATCTTACAAAGGTTTCAAAGCGGACATCCTCTGCAAGCGGTGCCTCCTTTGGGAAAATGCTCTTCCACAATTCCAGCTGCTCTGCTTCCGTCGGTCTCTCCAACGGAATCATATAGGTGATTCTTCTCTTAAATGCAGCATCAAAGCTTTGCAGAAGATTAGTAGCAAGAATGGAAAGTCCTCTGTATTCTTCCAGCTTTTGAAGCAGGAAGCCTGTCTCTGCATTCGCATATTTATCATTGGCGCTTCCGACGTCGGTACGCTTTGCAAATAAGGAATCTGCCTCATCAAAAAACAGAATTGCGTTGCTGTTTTTGGCTGTGTCAAAGATCCGGGCTAAATTTTTCTCACTTTCCCCAATATATTTACTGCTGACCTGCGACAGATCAATCCGGTATATATCAAGATTCAGCTCATTCGCAATAACGGTAGCTGCCATCGTCTTTCCTGTTCCGGATGGACCATATAATGCAATCACAACTCCCTGTCCATAGGGCAGCTTCTTTCCAAATCCAAAGCTGTCATTTACTACATTTCTATATCGGATCCGCTGAATCGCACTCTGCATTTTCTTCCTGGTCTGCTCCGATACCTTCAAATCCTCCCACCCGAAGGGACTCTCCAGCTTTGTAACCATCCGGTCAAAATTCGCCACAATCATCTTTTTAATGGATTCTGTCAGCAGCTGCCTGGTAATCATCTTCTGACTGTACGTTTCTGCGGCAAATGGTACACACATTTTAATCACGGCTTCTATCGTCCGGGGGGTAAGATCATAAACGGAAACCAGCTCATCCTCAGAAATATCTTCACTCAGCTCTACCGATTGCTCTTTTGCAAAATGTCTCCACAGCTGTTTTTGTTCGGCTGCCGGCATATGCTCCCATTCACATATGTACAAAGGACTGGAGCTTCGTATCCATTCGCTGATCTGGCAGCTCCCTCCCACAATAAAATACCGGAGCTCCTGTTGAAGCATGGACAATACCGCGAATAGCTTATAGGCAGCATTCGACATTTCACCGTCCTCAGAATCTGCTCCTGTCCCCAGACCATTCAGATCAAGATACAGGAGAGCATCATTAAAAAATACCGCCTGCTCTGCCAGATCGAGGACACTTCGAATATCCTCCATATTCATATTCACCAGATACCTTCCATCCAGAATCAGAAGCTCCTGATAGAAATATCCTGCCAGATAGGAGACTGCATGCTTTTTGCCTTCTCCGGCATCCCCCTTTAACTGGATCACCCCATTCCTTCCGGGCAGGATCACTTTCACAAAGATATCCTTTAACCAGTCTGTTTCCTTTTGCCTCCCAATCATTGCTGTATGCCTGTCATTCTCTGCATATTCCAGACAAAAGGAGGCCTTCTTCACAGAAATTCTCCTGCCCTGCAGGGCTGGAATGACATGATCCTTCAGCGAGATTACGGAATTCATGTTCCTGGATTTCTGGTCTGTAATAGTTACAAAATACTGTTGAAAAACACCGTCTTTATCAAACAGAGGCTCCCAGGTAAGATCATCTCCATTAAGGAATGCGGATAATATGGAGGAAGCTGCACGAAATGTCAGATTATTCTCAGAAAACATCTGTGAAATCAACTGCAGCTGTGAACAGACCTTTCCATCGAGATTTCCTGCTGCCAGAAGCATTACCAAGGCAAGCTCCATCGGCGTCAGATCGTACACAGCATCACTTTTATAATACAAATAAAACAGCTCCCTGAGCTTCTGCTTCTCGTTTTCCGCCTCATCTGAGCTTTTCAATACAAGCTCACACACATTCTGATAAAAGCTACACCAGTGCTGCAAATCTATTATTTTCATATCTTTATTCTCCCGCCCCTGCAAATCTGAACCTATAACGGATACGTAACTGTTTTGTACTGTCTCAGCAGCAAATGCTTCACCCCGTACTGAATGGTTACACGGATATATCCTTTATACTATACGTATCGAAATAACTCCTTGGCTTCGTCCTTCTTAACCACTTCCTGAACGGAAAGTACTTCAACCTTCTCCTCCTTGTTTCCAAAAGCAATCGTAATGATGTCTCCTTCTTTGACATTCGTGGATGCCTTGGCAGGCTTGTCATTCACCAGAACTCTGCCCGCATCACAGGCTTCGTTAGCTACAGTTCTTCTTTTAATCAAACGGGATACCTTCAAATATTTGTCGAGTCTCACATGACACCTCCTGAAAAAAAAAGTGCCGTTGCAATGCAGCGACACTTCGGTTAGTTCCAACCAATATAACTTAGTTAATGGAATCCTTTAAAGCCTTACCAGCTTTAAACTTAGGAGCCTTAGAAGCAGGAATACTCATTGTCTTGCCGGTCTGAGGATTTCTTCCTTCTCTTGCTGCTCTCTGGGATACTTCGAATGTACCGAATCCAACTAACTGAACCTTTCCATCCTTCTTAAGTTCTTCTGCAACAACATCTGTAAATGCCTTTAATGCCTTCTCTGCATCTTTCTTGGATAAGCCGGCTGCATCAGCCATAGCTGCAATTAATTCTGTTTTGTTCATTTGAACTTCCTCCTACATATTTGAGTGTATTATTCGATATCTAATGCTAATGTTCGATATCCAACGACGGTGGAACGATCTGCCCCTTTACAAACGTCTATTATATATATATCGTTTTTGCTCTTGTTTGTCAAGGTGAATTTAAATCAAAATGCGGATTTCTCAAGGTTTTCCGCAATTTTCACATGCTAAAACGAGTAGTCTGTTAAAAACATAAAATCGTTTTTTGTTGAACGATCTGTTGCTTATTTCCTATTGTAAAATGATTGAGTTTCCAATATGTGCTCAAAATCACCAATCTGGTCTGTCTTTGCTGCAATCTTCACCAATTTCTCCAGAAGTGAGACATCGGTTATAC
>CAVJLN010000041.1:0-25502 GCA_963650485.1 Bacteroidaceae bacterium | reverse complement strand
ATATGGAATTAGCAAAAGTAACATCCAAAGGACAAGTGACAATACCTATCGAAATTCGTAAAAAACTTGGTGTTAAGAATGGAGATAAAATTCTGTTTGTGGAAGAGGCTGGAAAAATTTATATATTGAATTCTTCCATCGATGCATTACGTGAAGCGCAGAGAGCGTTTGCAGGAGAGGCAGAGAAACTTGGGCTTCATGAAGATAATGATGTAATGGAAATGATTAAAGAACTTAGGGAAGAAAGCGTGGTAAGTAAAGCGTGATAGAAAGTGTCCGGAGAGTGTTTACACTCATCTGGGTATTTTTTTGTTTATCTGAATCATATTGAAACCAAAATGCAGTAATACACGTCTAATGTATGTAAAGCGAAGGAAAGGGCGCTTTACCTTAGAATTACATATACGCGCGTAGGAGAAAAAATGAATAACGAAAAAATATTTTTAGTTAAACGAGCACAAAGGCGTGATAAAGAAGCTTTTTGCAAATTGATAAACCTACATATGAAAGACATGTATCGTACTGCAATCGCGATTCTGGCCAATGAAGAAGATGCCGGGGATGCGATGCAGGATACCATATTATCGTGTTGGGAAAAGATAGGCACATTGAAGAAAGCACAGTACTTTAAAACCTGGCTTACCAGAATACTGATCAATCATTGTTATGATATTTTGAGACAAAAAACAGTTTATGTAGATTTGGATCAATGTGAAGAAGTATCAAAATATGATGAGTATAATGTGGAATTCAAAGAGGCACTGAGGTCTTTAGATGAAAGATATCGTCTGCCGATGGAATTGTACTATGGACAGGGATACAAAGTGAAGGAAATAGCAGATCTTACATCTTTGCCGCAAAACACGATAAAAACATATCTGTCAAGAGGAAGAAAGCAACTTGCAAAATATTACAGAGCGGAGGTTTAATGTGATGGAAGAAAAATTATTATCAGAAGAAATTGAATTATCAGAAGTCGTATTAAGCAAAACCAATCATGCCTTTGATTTGATCAGACAGGAGGATTGTGTTGCTATGAAAAAAAGAAACAATAGAAGATGGAAAGTTCAGGTTGCTGCAATTGTGGGGGTGTGTTTATTGGGGGTCAGCAGTATCAGTGTCGTTGCTGCAATTCATCATTATTGGGGAAGAGGAATGAATGGTAATATACAGGCAGATGTTATCCAGCAACAGGAGCTTACGGATAATGGCATTGCCGAAGTTTATCCGGAAAAAGAAGATTATGAAGCATTAAAAGTTACACAAAATGGTATAACTGTTGCTCCCCATACGGTCATTGTTGATGAGCGTTTTGCGTATATGTCGTTTACCATCTCCGGATACAGCCTGGATGAGGGGAAAGAACCGGGATTTGAGGAGGTCAGCGTTGATTCCGGGACAACGAATTTGGACATGTTTGGTTCTATGTATGATGGAATCATGTCGGATGAGTATGGCTCACCCGTTTATGAGGACGGAAGCGCAATTCAGTTTACAGAGGATGGGGAAGTTATTAGTCACTATTTTGACGAGAATGGGGACCTGGAATATATCATAAAAGCATTTGTTTCGGATGAAAAAGACACCATTTTAGGAAAGACGGTAAAGGTAAAATTTGAAAACTTGGGAACCTTGTATAAAACAGAATTTACCAGTGACAAAGATGGGATATGGGAATTTGAAATGAAGTTTCCGAACGTCAGCTCCGCAGAATATTTTGATCTGAATAAAACATTGGATGGAACAAGTTTTACGGTTTTGGATGCGGAAATTTCACCGATATCCATGAAAATAAATTACACAACCTCTATCAAACCTGAAATGAGTGAAGATGAGATTGGAGTTCCGGAAGTTAAGGGAGTAATTTTAAAAGATGGAACACGCATCCCATACCTGACAGATGGAGGAAGTGTTGGTTATACGGATGATACGCATGCATATAATATTTTTGGATATGACCGGGTCATTGATGTGGATGAAGTGCAATCTTTATTGATTCTGGTAAAGCCGGGAGAGGAGCCTGTCGCGGTAGATATCCGCTAAAGAAATAAAACACAAGTTCCGGATGGAGTTGTCAGAGTTAATTGGTAAAATAGTGAATAAAAATAGTAAATACAGATCATGTTTTAAGTAAAAAGGGGCTGAAAAATAAGTCCCTTTTTCTATTTACAGCCAAATTTATCTGGTGAGTACAAAAAGGTCCATTTGGAAAACTCATCCTTGTCATATATAGACAGTCTATATATACTATAGATGACCGATATATAGATTATCTACATAAGGAGGATTCACTATGGCAATTGATAAATCGTTGATGTCTGGAAGTATGACCATGCTTATACTCAGACTGCTTGCGGAAAAGGATATGTATGGTTACGAAATGATTGATACGCTGCGCAAAAAATCCTGCAATGTGTTTGAACTGAAAGCGGGAACGCTGTATCCATTATTGCATGGGTTGGAAGAAAAACGACTGCTTAATGTATATGAACAGGAATATGCAGGAAAGACAAGGAAGTATTACAGTATCACGAAAGAGGGACGGGCTTTGCTGGCAGCGAAGCATGAAGAATGGAAGGAATACCAGTCTGCGGTAGCAAATGTCCTTGCAATGGGGGTGTAGGTATGGAACAATATTTGGAAAAACTGTTGTCACAGATCCGTTGCAAGAAGGCAAGACCCTATATTGCAGAGGAACTCAGGGGACATATGGAAAGCCAGATTGAGGATAATATGGCTCATGGGATGACATATGAAGAAGCGGAAAAGAACGCAGTTGCAGACATGGGAGATCCGGTTACAGTTGGCATTTCCCTAGATAAAATCCACAAGCCGCAGTTTGCATGGAAGTTACTTATTATTGTTGGGATCCTGAGTCTGCTTGGAATTTTACTACAGCAATCCATTCTTTATCAGAGCGGTTATCACAATCTGGAACCATATATGCAGGAGATATACCGGCTGGAAAGCGAAGGCTTTGCTTATTCTGTTTTGTATGGATTTATCTTCATGTGCGGGATTTACTTTGTGGATTATACGGTCATTGCCAAATATTCGAAGCTTATCGGTTGGTTTATTATTTCTATGGGAATTTTATTGCTGGCCGGTTTCTTTGGCGATGATATCAATGGAGGGCGATATAGCATCGGATTCGGAATGTTCAGGATTTCTGCGGTTTCACTGATGATGTTTTATGTGCCCGTCTATGGAGCCATTTTATATAAATACAGAGATGGCGGGCCTACTGCATTGTTCAAAGCGATTGTCTGGCTCATAGTCCCGGTTTTTATTACATTTCGGATACCGAGTCTTGTTGGGGCAATGATTATGCTGATCAGTATGCTTGTCCAGCTTACCGCAGCTGTTTTAAAAGGATGGTTTCATGTACCAGTTAAAAAGACATTGGCGGGGTTGTGGAGCATTTTCCTGATTTTACCGGCTATTGCACTGGCTGGAATGTACCTGTTTCACTGGCTGGCAGAATATCAGGAAGAACGGATCCGGGCTTTTCTGACGGGTTCGGGAGATGGATTTTATCTTACCTCTGTGCTTCGGACATTAAACAAAGGGATCTTACCTGTTGGTAATAGTGGAAATGATGTGCTTGGAAGCCTGCCGGAGTTTAATAGCGATTATATTTTTGCATACATTCTGAACAGCTATGGAAGCATTGCAGGGGTTCTTGTGATTGCTGTTTTGGCGGTATTGGTGATGTTCGTTTTCGGAGCAGCCGTCAAACAGAAAAATGAACTTGGCATGGTCATGGGATTTGGATGCGGTATGCTTTTGTTGTTAAATATTGTGGCAAACATATCAGGTGCTTTAGGACTCATTCCACCGGCGGCATCTTTCCTGCCTTTCCTGTCGGTTGGTAAAAGTAATATTTTACTATGCTATGGTCTGGTTGGAATGATTCTGAGCATTTACCGGTATAAGGATGTATATCCTAAGAAAATCAGGGCATCACAGATTGGATTGAAGAAGAAATTTACAATAAATATAAATATGTAAGGGGTGTCATGAAAGCCCCTTGTATTAATACGAAACTATGATAAACTATTTATGGGTTAGAAAAAGCTAACTACATATAGAAAAGGAAGAAACACGGAGGGAGACTTGTAAGATCATGGCAGGTAAGGGTAAGCAGGATCAAATCAAACCGGTATTGAACGGGGCAGCCGAAACGATGCTGCAGAGCTTTTATGCACGGGCGATGTACAGTAAGAATCCCAAACATAAGTTTAAGGATGAAAAGGCAGAGGAAATTGTGGCAAAACTGGATTATGACTTTTCCAAGGCATCCAGGGACAATACCATGAGTGCCGGAGTTATTGCACGTACGGTAGTATTTGACGAACTGGTGTCTGATTTTATTAAGAAAAATCCGGACTGTACGGTGGTAAACATCGCCTGTGGTCTGGATACGAGATTTTATCGTATGGATAACGGAAAGATTATCTGGTACAATCTGGATTTGCCGGAAACCATTGCGGTGCGGGATTCGGTATATAATGAAAAAGGCAGAGTATCCACAATTGGATGTTCGTGCTTTGATCCGGCGTGGGCAGAACAGGTAACCGTAAGAGGAAAAATGCTTTTTATCATTGAGGGGCTTTCGATGTATCTTACGAAGGAGCAGGTGCAGCAGATGCTTTCGATTATTTATGATAATTTTGATAATGCCTGTGTCATGCTGGAATGTCTGTGCCCGAAATTTGTGAACAAAGAGAAGGTTGAGAAATCCATCCAGTCAACCGGTGCTGTGTTCACCTGGGGAGCGAACAGCTTTGAAGAGATGGCTGATCTGGCAAAAGGATTCCACAAGGTGAAAAACGACAATATTGTCCGAGGTATGGAGGTAGTGAATCCGGTTTATAAATTGGTAACATGGATGCCTTTCGTGAAGAAAATAGCCCAGAAAATTATTATCTTTAGTAAGTAATAAACAGGCTGTAACTATTCTGAATAGACAACAAGCTTAACTAAATGACATTGGTTAGAACATGGTGGTGATGAAAATTACTGCCATGTTTTTGCGTTGCCATGCATATGAGAAAATGATCCAGTGGATCATTTTTGAGTAGAACACTGAGTGAGACCAGGCTGAAAGTGCCGGTAGAGATTAGAGCGAACCAGTCCAGAACACTTAACGAGAACAAGCCAAAGGAGCAGCGCTGTTTAGTGAGAGGGACAAGCAGAGAACACTTACAACAAATATAGCGATTCTGCACAAGTTATGGTATACTTATGGACAAGGAATATGATAATTATACAACAGACGGATAACAGATTTTATTAGGAGGACAATTATGGAGCAAAGACTGGAACCGCTGTTTACCCCATGGAAGATTGGCAATTGCGAGATCAAAAACCGTATTGTGCTGACCTCTATGGGAGGAACAAACCTATTAGGCTGGATGGAGGTGAACCACTTTGACAAGGATGGAGCAAGGTTCATCATGGAAGTGGCGAAGAACAACTGTGGACTGGTTCTCCCGGGCTGCCAGCCGGTATACAATCCCATGTATGGGAAATGGCTATATAAGAATGAAAGGATGTATCAGGATCTGGCGAAGTGGATGCCGGAATTTCACAAGACCGGTGCGAAGCTTTTCGTACAGCTGACGGCAGGGTTTGGCCGATCCTTTACGATCAGCAGTATGATGGAAACGTTGTACACGAATAAGGCGCTTCGTGTTCTGGCGAAGCCTTTTATGGATCTTGATAAGATCACGGCAGCGCCGAGTCCGTCACCGAACCGTTGGTCTGACAAGGTGCCGTCAAGAGAGATGACCGTGGAAGAAATTAAGGAGTTTATCACGGCGTTTGGCAAGACCGCGAAGCTTTTGAAGGAGGCAGGCGTGGATGGCGTAGAAATCCATGCAGTCCATGAGGGCTATCTGCTTGATCAGTTTACACTTAAATATGTAAATAAGCGTACCGATGAATACGGTGGATCTTTCGAGAACCGCTACCGGTTTGCTGTGGAAATCGTCAAAGAAATCAAGAAGGTGTGTGGAAAAGATTTCCCGGTATCGTTGCGGTACAGTGTGGAATCAAAGACCAAGGGTTTCCGAGAGGGAGCATTACCGGGTGAAGATTATGTGGAAGCCGGACGTGATATGGCAGAGTCAGAGAAGGCGGCTAAATATCTGCAGGAAGCCGGATACGATATGCTCAACTGCGATAACGGAACCTATGATGCCTGGTATTGGGCACATCCCCCGATTTATATGCCGGAAAACTGCAATCTTGAGGATGTGGAGCATATCCGTAAGTTCGTGGATATTCCGGTGGTGTGTGCAGGACGTATGGATCCCCGTGCAGCAGCAGATGCAATCCGGGATGGTAAAATTGATGGCGCAGGATTTGCACGACAGTTCCTTGCAGATCAGGAATGGGTAACGAAGCTGATGAACGGACAGGAGGACAATATCCGACCGTGTATTCTTTGTCATAACGGATGCTTTAACATGTGCCATTACAAGGGCGTTCCCAACGATCAGGCACTTTCGGATTCCCTGCATCTGGCAAGATGTGCAGTGAATGCGGAAACGATGCAGTGGGAGAAGCATAAGCTTGTAAAGACCACAAGCCCGAAGAAGGTACATATTATTGGCGGCGGTATCGGCGGCATGGAAGCAGCCAGAGTGTTAAAGCTGCGCGGACATGAGCCGGTAATCCATGAAAAATCAGGAGAGCTTGGAGGAACCTTTATCGCAGCAAGTGCAGAAAGCTATAAGGGTAAATTACGTGACCTTCTGACCTGGTACAAAAAGCAGATGAAGGATCTGGACATCGAGATTTATTTTAATGAAGAGATTAAGAGCCTTGAGCCGTTTGCCGGAAGCCCGGTGATTGTTGCAACGGGTTCGAACGCACGTGTCCTTAAGAAGGTTCCGGGACATGAGAAGATGGTGGAAGCCTGTGAGTTCCTGACCGGAACGTCGGTAGGTGAAAAGGTAGCCGTTGTCGGTGGTGGACTTACCGGATGTGAAATTGCTTATGAACTGGCTTTGCAGGGCAAAAAGCCGGTGATCGTGGAAATGAAGGATGACTTAATTGCGCAGACCGGTGTGTGTCTGGCGAACAGCTCCTATTTAAGAGAATGGTTTGCATGGCAGAAGGTGCCGGTTTATCTCGAAACCACCTTACAGTCCGTAGAAGAGGGAAAGATCATCTGTAAGGATAAGGATGGCAGGGAGGTTACCATTCCGTGCGACAGTGTCATCAGCTCGGCCGGCTATATTTCCAATCCGATTGCCGAAGAGAGCAGAAATGTACATCTGGTGGGTGACTGTAAGCAGGTCGGTAACTTGAGAAGTGTCGTATGGCGGGCATATGAGGTAGCGATGAAGATTTAATGTCCTTTGGCAGCAATTCTGAATCGTTACGTTATTTGTACACAGAGATATGAGTAAACAGTAATGATCTGAGAAGTGAGGTGACAGATTTGAATTTAACGAAAGAACAACAGGAAATTTTAGATGGAAAGCAGGGAGATATCCTTGCGAGAATTATGCAGACACTGGTGCGTTACGGGGAATTGTTCGGAGCGGATTCCATGGTGCCGGTCACGAGTCAGTACAACCACCTGGTAACCTCTTTTGGTTTAAAGGCACTGGCTCCGGTTTATGAGCTGATGGATCGCCTGATAGAATCCGGGAATGTATCAAAGCAGAAGTTTTCCGCAGATCCAAGACCGCTTGATCCCAATGTGCCAAGCTCCTTTTTACAGAATATTGTGTTTAAGAATTTCATGTATTCCCGGCAGGAGGATTATGAGAAGCAGCTTACGAAGCTGGGAATTATGGAAAAGGATGCCTATACCTGTACCTGTTATATGCAGGAAGTAGGGAATACACCGGCGATGGGCGAGGTACTGTCCTGGTCAGAATCTTCGGCAGTAGTATATGCCAATTCCGTACTGGGTGCAAGATGCAACCGTAATTCCGGAATTATTGATCTGATGGGCTCGGTTGCCGGCTTTGTGCCGAACTTCGGACTTCTTACTGATGAAGGAAGAAAGGCAACCTGGATTGTAAAGATCGAAACGACGAAAAAGCCGGAGGCACAGCTTCTTGGTTCTGCAATCGGAATGAAGGTCATGTCAGAGGTTCCTTATATTGTAGGACTGGATCAGTGGCTTCCGGGAGGACTTGACGAGGATGCCAAAACCTATCTGAAGGACTTTGGGGCGGCGACCGCATCGAATGGAGCCGTAGGACTCTATCATGTGGAAAATATCACTCCGGAGGCCGTTCAGTATGGCAAGGATCTGATTACGGAGAATGCGAAGGTTTATGTTGTGGATGATGCGGAGCTTGAACGGGTATACCGCAGTTACCCGGTTATCTGGAAAAAGAAGGATGCGGCTCCGAAGCTCTGCTTTATGGGATGTCCGCATATGAGTCTGAACCAGCTGATTGACTGGACAAAGAAGATTGAAGAAAGCCTTAAGAAGTACGGAAAGACAAAGGTCTGCATTCCGACCGTATTTACGGCAGCGCCGGCGGTGCTTAAGAAGTTTGAAGAAACCCCATATGCAGCAGTATTGAAGCAGGCGGGCGTCATTACTTCGTATATTTGTCCGCTGATGTATATGAATAACCCACTCAGTGAAAAGATGCCGGTTATTACCTCCAGTAACAAGCTCAGAACCTATACCAGTGCGAGATATTATACCGATGCGGAAATTCTGGAGCAGATCACGAAGGGAGGGACAAGCAGATGAAAGAATTTCAAGGAAGAGTCGTAGCGAACGGAACGACAACAGCAAAGGCACTCGTATCCCATGGAGGCTTAAATACTTTAGCGTCCTTCCAGAAGGCCTTGCAGTTCGGAGATAAGAAAGCAACCTGTGGAGATCAGAACAATCCGGATCTTTACGGAAAGCAGATGGCAGGCAAGGCCTTGTGTCTCCCGACTACGATTGGTTCTACTACGGGAGGACTTGTTCTTTACTGTGCATGTTCCATGAACCGCCAGCCTGCATGTATGCTGTTTTCAGAGCCGATTGATTCATTGGCAGGTGCCGGAGCTATTCTGGCAGATGTGTGGCTTGACAACGTCAGCATGCCGGTTGTGGACAGCCTTGGCGAAGAGTTTCTTTCTTATGTAAAAGATGACATGACCATTACTGTGAAGGACGATGGTGTTGTAGTTGTGGAGTAAAGCTGTGTGAGTTTTAACAGGAGCTTTACATCACAACGATGAAGGCGCAGGATCATTTTAGCTTGTGTTGCACAGCATCCAGAAGAGCTGTGGTAGCAGGCTTGATGGTGGAATGAGGTGTGAACGGCGGAAGGTTAGGAAAGGGAGGTTTGAATATGGCACATTTGACAATTGATTTTTTCTCAAACTGTCTGCGCAGGACGGTGCAGTTTCAGATGATCATTCCGAATGATTTAAGAGAAGATTCACAGGAAGAACAAAAGCGCAAAGGAAAGCGGATGAAGACACTTTTTCTTCTGCATGGCTATACCGGTGCAGCAGAGAACTGGGTGCCGGACAATTTAAGTACACTTTATCATTTTGCAATCGTGATGCCGAGTGGCGAAAACGGCTTCTGGGTAGATGGTCCGGCTACCGGGCATCAGTATGGTGCATTTGTCGGTGAGGAACTGCCGGCTTATATCCGTAAGACCTTCGGACTTGCCATGAGCCCGGAGGAGACTTACATCATGGGGCTTTCCATGGGAGGCTTCGGGGCACTGCATACGGCATTACAGTATCCGGAAACCTTCGGGAAGACGGTGGCTCTTTCTTCGGCACTCATTATCCATGGGATTGCTCATATGCAGCCGGGAGGCTCAAATGAGGTCGCTAATTATGAGTATTATCATGGCTGCTTCGGAGATCTGGATCGGATTGAGGAAAGCCGCTATAACCCTGAGGTGCTGGTGGAAGAGATTCTGAGGGAACAGCGCCGGATGCCGGATATCTATATGGCATGCGGAACCGAGGACTTCCTGCTTGAAAAGAACCGTGAGTTCCATAGATTTCTCGATAAGTACGAGGTGCCGCATTGTTATATGGAGTCTAAGGGAGATCACAATATGGAATTCTGGACCGAATATGCAAGGATCTTCATTCCGAAGATGTTTGAGGAGTAGGAGGAAAGGTGATGCCATTACAATTTGAGGTAAGTGATAAGAAAAGAATCCGTGTCATTGTAGATACAGATGCGGCCTGGGTAAATGAGGATACTTCCAGTTCTGTTTTGGAGGATTTATTTATTGTATAATGAGCCTCAGAGAAAATCAATGTGTTGTAATAATAAGGTAAGGAAAACAGCAATGGAAATAACAGCAAAAGAACTTATGGAAACGAATCCGGAGGAGCTTCTGATTATCGACATCCGGAATGAGTATGACCGGAATTATGGACTGATTCCGGGATCGGTCTGGGCCGATGCGCAGGAGCTTGTATCGAACCCGCCTGAGGATAAGACGAAGAAGATCATTCTGTATTGCGCACGGGGAATTATCAGTGTGGATCTGGCGCAGGCCTTGTGCGATCAGGGCTACGAAGCTTATAGTCTGCAGGAAGGGTATCTCGGGTGGCTGCGCTATGACATGCAGAATCAGCAGGAGGACGAGCTTTGCCGAAAAGTAGAGCACAGCCTGCAAAAGAAGTTCCGTACCTCTCTGATGAGTCCGTTTATCAAGGCATTGAAGGATTACGAGCTGGTTAAGGAGGGAGACCGGGTGGCGGTCTGTATGTCCGGTGGTAAGGACTCCATGCTGATGGCAAAGCTGTTTCAGGAATTGAAGAAATACAGCAAGGTGGATTTTGAGGTAAAGTATCTGGTTATGGATCCTGGCTATAATAAGGAAAACCGTCAGGTGATTGAGGACAATGCCAGAGCGCTTCAGATCCCCATTACGATTTTTGAAAGTGACATTTTTGATTCGGTATATACCGTGGAGAAGTCCCCCTGCTATCTGTGTGCGAGAATGCGTCGCGGAAATCTTTATGCGTTTGCAAGGGAACTGGGATGCAACAAAATCGCACTGGGACATCATTATGACGATGTGATTGAGACAATCTTAATGGGAATGCTGTATGGCGCCCAGATCCAGTCGATGATGCCGAAGCTCCACAGCACGAACTTTGAGGGAATGGAGCTGATCCGTCCCCTGTACTATATCCGTGAGGATGATATCAAGGCATGGCGTGATTATAACGGACTTCATTTTATCCAGTGTGCCTGCAAATTTACGGATACCTGTACGACCTGCAACAACGGGCAGAATCACTCCAAGCGTCAGGAAACGAAGGAGCTGATTCGCAAGTTAAAGGAAAATAATCCGGATGTGGAGAAGTGTATTTTCCGAAGTGTGGAAAATGTGCATATTGATACAGTGATTGCCTATAAGGAAAAGGGAGTACGGCATCATTTCTTAGACACTTATGATGAAAGACAGGAGAGAACAGATAATAAAGTTGTTTGAGCAGTCTGATTCAGAGACGACTGAAGACTGAAATGTAAGTATGTTAAAAAAATATCAGTCAACAAGGAATAGAGGAAATTCCGTTGAATAAGAAGACCATAAGGGAAGAAAAATACGAGCATATTACCCATCCGTTTCCACCGTTATATGATGCCGATTCCAAGATCCTGATTCTGGGGAGCCTTCCATCGGTCAAATCCAGGGAGCAGATGTTCTTTTACGGGCATCCACAGAACCGGTTCTGGAAGGTGATCAGTGCAGTGCTTCATGAGAATGTGCCAGCCACGATTGAGGAAAAGAAAACACTGCTGTTAACTCATCACGTTGCTTTGTGGGATACCATTTACAGCTGTGACATTATCGGGTCGAGTGACAGCAGCATTAGGAATGTGGTGCCGACCGATCTTCGTACGATAGTGGAACAGTCAAAGATTCAGCATATTTACTGTAATGGCAGGACATCGGGAAAGTATTTTGAAAAATATCAGCAGAAAACACTGGGAATGACAGCGGAGGTGCTGCCATCCACAAGCCCCGCCAATGCAGCATTCGGACTGGAAAAGCTGACTGCGATCTGGGCGGAAGTATTGCAGGATTCTTTGAGCTTTCTTTGAACTGTGACGAAGGGCAGACAGAGAGAAGGATAGCAGATAATGGAAATGGAAAGAGGTGTTCCTATGGTACAGATTGATTTAATTACCGGTTTTCTGGGATCCGGTAAAACAACATTCATCAAAGCATATACGCAGTACCTGATGAAACAGGGACTGAAGATCGGAATTCTGGAGAATGATTTCGGCGCAGTCAATGTGGATATGCTTCTTTTACAGGAATTATTAGGAGACCAGTGTGATCTGGAAATGGTTTCCGGAGGGTGTGACAGCGACTGTCACAGAAGAAGGTTTAAAACGAAGCTGATTGCGATGGGCATGTCCGGGTATGACCGGGTGCTGGTAGAGCCGTCCGGAATTTATGATGTGGATGAATTTTTTGATGCGCTTCATGAAGAACCGCTCGATCAGTGGTACGAGGTAAAGAATGTGATTGCCATTGTCGATGCCAAGCTGGAAAGGAAGCTGTCACAGGAGGCAGACTTTATTCTGGCATCGGAGGCAGCGAGCGCAGGAAAAATCGTGTTAAGTCATGCGGATCTGGCAACGAAGGAGCAGATCGAAGAAACGCTCCGTCATTTGCAGCAGGCGATGGAGAACATTAAGTGCAGCCGGAAACTCACAGAAGACCAGATCATAGCCGGAAATATGGATGCCCTGACGGATGAACAGCTCCGGGAATTGGACGGATGCGGATATGTTTCTTCCAGCTATCGCAAAATGGATCTGGAAAATCATCTGGGATTTGATTCCCTGTATTTTATGAATGCGCCGGTTACGAAGGATACGCTTCCCGGTAAGGTTAAGCAGATCATGCAGGATCCGGGATGCGGAAAGATCTTCCGCGTGAAGGGATTTCTGAAGGATGAGACGGGTGCCTGGTATCAGCTCAATGCATCAAAGGATGCATTCGACTTCCAGCCGATTCCGACCGGACAGGAAGTGATCATTGCGATTGGTGAGAACCTGAACGAAGGAGAGATTAAGAAAATCCTGTTTGATGGCATTGATGTAAAGAGTTACTGATCCTTTATACATTGATGTATAGAGTTACGGTGGTTACTTTGCTATATAAATTGCGATACCGTATGAAAGCGATTTGAGGCTGTGAATTGTCATAAATACACAAAAACGGAAAAGAATATTTGAGTATTTTGTGAATTGTGTCATGGAATACTTTATGATAGGATAAAAGTGGAAACCGAAAAGAGAAAACTGGTTTCCACTTTTTTAAATCCATGGAAACCCAAAATAGAAAACGAGTTTCCGTAAAAAAAGAGCCATAGCAAAGAGATAGACACAGAAAAGAGACTCTCACAGCAAAGAGACGCTCACAGGAAAAGAAATTCACAGGAAGAAAAACTCATAGAAAGAGACACCCACAGGAAAGAGAAGCTATAAGAAAGCAGATTTACAGGAAAACGAATTCAGAAGGAGAGACCAATGGTTACGGAAATACAGGAAAAGATCCTGAATGCGGCAATTGAAGAGTTTGCACAGCGGGGATTGAAATTCACCATGAACGACGTGGCGAAGAACCTTGGTATGAGCAAGAAGACGATTTATACGATCTATGAAAGCAAGGAAGAGATGCTGCTGGCGCTGGCGGACTACTGCTTTCAGGATATCAAGAAAAGTGAAAAGGCCATTTTGCAGGACGAAACCATGGATGTCTTAACGAAGATTGAGAAGATCATGGTTGTTCTGCCGGAGAAATATCAGAATATCGGATTGAGTAATCTTTACCAGTTGAAGGAAAAATATCCGCATGTCTATCAGAGAACAGCGAAGTATCTGGAAACGGATTGGGATGCAACTATTTCACTGCTGGAGCAGGGAATGCAGGAGGGAAAGATCCGGAGGATTTCCATACCGGTTTTAAAGACGATGCTGGAAAGCACGATCCAACAGTTTTTTGCAAGTGATGTACTGATCCGGAATGGAATCTCCTACGAGGATGCCCTGCAGGAGATGATTCAGATTCTGATTTATGGAATCGACACGGATAAAGGATATGGAATACAGGACAAGGATTCGGAAAGGAGAACGGGATGACGGAACAGCAGAAACGAATTTACTGGAACCGGGACTGGCAGTTTTTAAAAGGCTTTGAAGAGTCATACCTTGGGTTGCAGACGATTGACGCAACGCAGGAAGCGGAGCAGGCAGAGCTTCCGCATACGGTGCAGGAAGTGCCACTGCATTATTTTGATGAGAGTCTGTATCAGGGAATTTTCACATACCGGAAGGTGTTCCGACCGGATGCGGACTGGCAGGGAAAACGGGTACTGCTCACGATTGAGGCAGCAGGGCACAGTGCATGGGTATACTTAAACGGGGAACTTCTGAATGAGCATCATTGCGGCTACACGGCATTTCAGACCGATCTTTCGCAGGCACTTATTTACGGGGAAGAAAATGCGCTGGTGGTGAAGGTGGACAGCACAGAGAACCAGAACATACCCCCGTTTGGAAAGGTAATTGATTATATGACCTTTGGAGGTCTTTATCGGGAAGCTTATCTGGAAGTGAAGGAGCAGGATTACATTGCCGATGTGTATGCCATGACAATTCCGGCACGGGAAAACGCAGCTGGACAGAATGGTACAGGACGGGAAAAGTGGGAAACCCCGAAAGCTGGATACCCGGAAGAAAACTCCGATTCAGGTGACAGATGTCAGGGAGCCTCTTTAAGGGGGAATTGGATTCTGCAAAGTGAAATCACCTTACAGCTTCACGGAGAAGAAATCACCCTGAATGCCCAAAATCTGCCTGATTTTCAGAAAAAGCTGTCACAAAACGGACTGATGCTCCGGCAGACGCTGCTGTGGGGAAAGGAGGAAGAAGCATCTTCGAGCACTTATTTGCTTGAGCAGAATGTGCTGGAGCATACCTTTGAGGAGATCAAGGTGTGGGATGTGGAGCATCCGTTCCTGTATACACTGCGTACGGAACTGTATCAGGACGGTGAATGCTTAGATGCGGTGGAGATGCGGATCGGGTTCCGGGAAGCGGTTTTCCGTAAGGAAGGCTTTTATCTGAATGGAAGGAAGCTGAAAATACGGGGACTGAACCGTCATCAGAGCTATCCTTATGTAGGATATGCCATGCCGGAATCCATGCAGAAGTATGATGCAGATATTTTGAAAAACGAACTGAAGCTGAATGCGGTGCGTACCTCGCATTACCCGCAGTCGCATCACTTCCTTGACCGGTGTGATGAACTGGGACTGCTGGTGTTCACGGAAATCCCGGGATGGCAGCACATAGGGGATCAGGAATGGCAGGATCAGGCCGTGCGGAACACGGAAGACATGGTAGTGCAGTACCGGAATCATCCATCAATTATTTTATGGGGTGTGCGCATCAACGAATCCGAGGATGATGATGCGTTTTATCAAAGGACGAATGAGGCAGCACACAGACTCGATCCGATGCGGCAGACCAGTGGAGTGCGTTACCTGCAAAAGAGTTCGCTGCTTGAGGATGTGTATGCTTTCAACGATTTTTCCCATGAGGGAAATAACCGGGGATGCCGGAAGAAAAAGGATGTGACACCGGATACTTCGAAAGGGTATCTGATCAGTGAGTACAATGGGCATATGTTCCCAACGAAAGCCTTTGACTGTGAAAAGCACCGGGTAGAGCATCTTCTGCGTCATGCGAATGTCCTGGATGCTTATTATGGGGAAGAGGAGATTGCCGGGGGCTTTGGATGGTGCATGTTTGATTACAATACCCACAAGGATTTTGGAAGCGGAGACCGGGTCTGCTATCATGGTGTGCTTGACCTGTTCCGTAATCCGAAGCCGGCAGCAGCGCTCTATGCAAGCCAGGGGGAAGAGGATGTGCTGGAAATTACTTCTTCCATGGATATCGGGGAGTATCCGGCGTGCCTCATCCGGGATGTCTATGCCGTGACGAATGCAGACAGTGTGAGGCTATATAAGAACGACCGGTTTGTAAAGGAGTTTCAGGCAATGGATTCCCCTTATACCCACCTGACGCATGGTCCGATTGCCATCGATGATTTTATCGGGGAGCTTTTGCAGAATGGGGAGAGCTTTTCCAAGGGAAAGGCAAAGGATGTGAAGAAGGTTCTGCAGTCCGTGAGTGAGAACGGACTGAATCATCTGCCGATTAAGACTATGCTTCTTGCGGCAAAATGTATGCTGCTGCGAGGAATGAAAATGGCGGATGCAGTTGAGCTTTATAACAAATATATCGGTAACTGGGGAGGAACGGCAACGGAATACCGGTTTGAAGCGGTCCGTGACGGTAAAGTCGTGAAAACGGTAAAGAAACGCCCTGTGAATAAGCCACAGCTGCTGGTAGAATGTTCGCATACACATCTCACAGAAAAAACGACGTATGATGTGGCGGCGATCCGGCTGCGGGCAGTGAGTGAGGAAGGAGGCACGTTAAGCTTCTGTAATGAACCGCTGACCTTGTCGGTAAAGGGACCGATTTCGATTATTGGTCCATCGACGATCAGTTTACAGGGCGGCATGGGAGGAACCTATGTACGCACCTGCGGAACGGAGGGGAGTGCAGAGCTTACCATAACTGGAGCCCTTCTGGGAGAGCATATGGTTAAATTTGAGGTAGCCTGTACGGGTCAGATGGATGATGTGAAATAAATGGATGGAGTGCAGAATGGGTAGAAGAAAAAAGGAGGTAGAGGCATGAAGCTGAATGGAAAGGAAAAATTTTCGTATGGATTGGGTGCAGTAGGCAAAGATATGGTATATATGCTTTCTGCAAGTTATGTACTTTATTATTATCAGGATATTCTGGGAGTGAGTGCGGTTGCGATGGGTGTGATCCTGCTTGTTGCAAGGATTTTTGATGCGTTCAATGACCCATTTATGGGTGTGATTGTGGAAAAGACGAAAACCCGTTGGGGAAAATTCCGGCCGTGGCTGATGATCGGAACACTTTTAAATGCAGTGATTCTGTTTTTGATGTTTGCAGCGCCGCCTGCACTTTCCGGAGGCGGACTTGTGGCCTATGCAGCGGTATTTTACATTCTATGGGGTGTGACCTACACCATGATGGATATTCCGTTCTGGTCCATGATTCCTGCTTTTACCGAAAGCGGTAAGGAAAGAGAGAATCTGACAACACTGGCAAGATCCTGTGCCGGTGTGGGTTCCGCACTGATTACCGTGGTTACCATGATTGTTGTGCCTGCACTGGGAAGGCTCTTCCTGGGAAGCTCGGAGAAGGCTGCTGTCGCAAGAGAAGTGGAGCGATGCGGTTTTCAGTGGTTTGCACTGATCATAGCGGTATTGTTCGTCATCATGATCAGCATTACCTGCCTTAACATCAAAGAAAAATCCACCGTGGATCTGAATGCTCCCTCGGTAAAGCAGATGTTCCGGGCACTTGTATCCAACGATCAGGCGATGACCGTTGTGATCACGATTGTGCTCATTAACTGTTCCATTTATATTACCTCGAATCTTCTGATCTATTTCTTCAAATATGATATTGGCGGAGCAAACTGGAATGACAGCTATGTGCTGTTCAACACCTTCGGAGGTGCAATCCAGATTCTTTCGATGATGATCTTTTATCCGTTGCTGCGTAAGGCAATCAGTGCACTTAGGGTCTTTTACGTCAGTGCAGTCATGGCAGTCGGAGGATATCTGGCACTGCTTGCCATGATGTTTATGGGACTTAACAATGTATATTTCCTGCTGATTCCGGGCTTCTTCGTGTTCGCAGCCTTCGGAATGCTGACCGTATTAACGACCGTTTTCCTTGCCAATACCGTGGATTATGGCGAACTGAAGAACTATCGCCGGGATGAGAGTGTCACCTTTTCCATGCAGACCTTCGTGGTAAAGCTGGCAAGCGGCGTGGCTGCCATGATTGCGGCGCTGGCATTGAATTTCAGCAACATTCAGCAGGATACTGCTGTAGATGCAGCACAGGCTGCAGAGAGTGCCTCCGGTTCATCGCTTGTAATTCTCCGCATGACCATGACGATTCTGCCGGTAATGGGACTTCTTGCTGCAACTTTGATTTTTGCAAGACATTATATTCTAAATGACGCCAAACTTGCAGAAATCAACCAGACACTAAAAGAAAGAAAAAAACCATAGACAGCTTATATCGTAACAGAAAGGAAGCAGTACGATGATTTATGCGGAAAATGGAAATTTCCTGTTGGAGACAGCACACACGACCTATGCATTCTGCGTGGATTCGGCAGGAAATCTGCAGCATCTTTATTATGGCGAAAAATTAAGTTTAGGTGTTTCCTGGCAGAAGGCACTGGAGGCACTGAAAATGCGGGTCTTTAATTCCAATGGATGCAGTATCATTCAGGATCCGATGTATCCGGCGGTATCGCTGGATGATGTGTGTCTGGAGGTGTCCGGGCGCGGAAAGGGAGATATGGCGCAGCCCTTTGTGGAGCTTACCTATCCCGATGGCAGCCGGACGAGCGACTTCCGGTTTCGGGATTTTGAAATCATGGAAAAGCAGGCTCCGGAAGGACTTCCGGGTGCTTATGATGAAACGGGAAACGCCCAGTCTCTTGTTCTTCATATGGAAGACCGGAATGGGGAGGTTTTGCTGTCGCTGATTTACAGTGTGCTGGAGGACTGCGACTGCATTACCCGGTTTGCCATTGTAAAAAATGAGGGAAGTGCTCCAGTGACTTTGGAGCGGCTGATGAGTACCCAGCTTGATCTGCGCTCGCAGGGAAGACGGAAGATTCTAAGCTTTCATGGGGAATGGGCGAGAGAGATGCAGCCCTGCGAAACGCTTCTGCAATCCGGCAGCTTTCAGATTGAATCCACAACCGGATTTTCCTCCAATAAAGCAAATCCCTTTTTCATCTGTGGAGAGGCAGACACACAGGAGGACTACGGGGCATGCTATGGCTTTAACCTGATTTATTCCGGAAATCACCGGGAAACAATCGAATGCAATTCCCATGGAAGGGTGCGGATTTTACAGGGAATGCATCCGGATTTCCTGCAAAAGGCACTGGATGAGGGAGAAAGCTTTGTTTCACCTGAGGCAGTGCTTACGTTTTCCAAGGAAGGCTATGGCGGGATCAGCCGGAATATGCACCGCTTCGTAAGGGAACATATTGTGCGTGGAACATGGAAGAAGAAGGAGCGGCCGGTTCTGATTAATTCGTGGGAGGCCATGTATTTTGATGTGAAAGAGCGGAAGCTTTTAAAGCTTGCCAGGCAGGCGGCAGAGGTTGGAATCGAGCTTTTTGTGCTGGATGACGGATGGTTTGGCGAACGCGAAAATGACCAGAAAGCCTTAGGGGACTGGCAGGATAATTTAGAAAAGCTCCCGGACGGACTTGGCGGGTTATCTGCCAGAATCCATGCAATGGGGATGAAATTCGGAATCTGGGTGGAGCCGGAAATGATCAGTGAGAATTCGAAGCTCTACAGGGAGCATCCGGAGTATGCGGTACGGATTCCAGGAAAGGCAGCAGCCGTCGGACGGAATCAGATGCTTTTAGACCTGACGCAGACAGAAGTGCAGGACCGGATTATCGCAGATATGAGTGATGTTTTCCGAAGAGGACAGGTGGATTACGTGAAATGGGATATGAACCGCCACATGTCCGATTACTACAGCCCGGCACTTCCAAAGGAGGAGCAGGGAGAATTTGCACACCGTTATCTGTTGGGATTGTACCGGGTATTGGGAGAACTGACGAGCCGATTTCCCGATGTTTTGTTCGAAGGCTGTGCCTCCGGAGGCAACCGGTTTGACTTAGGGATGCTGTGTTACATGCCACAGCTCTGGGTGAGTGACTGTACAGATGCCGTTGCACGGGCGAAAATCCAGAACGGCTGCAGCTTTGGGTATCCCCAGTCTGTCATGGGTGCACATGTGTCCTCCTGTCCGAATCACCAGACCCTGCGGGTAACACCGCTATACAGCCGTTTTGCAGTTGCCTGTGGAGGAATCCTTGGATATGAATGCAATCTTTGTGACCTGTCGAAAGAGGAGCTTAAGAAGATCCGGGAGGAGATTTCCTTTTATAAAGAATGGCGTAAGGTATTGCAGCTTGGGGAGATGTATCGACTGCATGGGTTATCAGCAGAAGGAACACATGACACAGATGTCATTCGTTGGAATTTTGTGTCAGAGGATCATGACAAGGCTGTTGGTATTCTGCTGAACGGGCTGGTTCATGCGAATGACACGCACCGATTTTTTAAGACAAAGGGACTTGACGATACGAAGCAGTATCATTTTTACCATATTCCGCAGAAGGTGGATCTTACCAGAATGGGGGATCTCATCAACACCGCTTCCCCTGTGCATATCCGGCCAAACTCTGTGGTTCATCAGGTCGTGACACATCTCATAACGATGGAGGGCGAGACGGAAGAACTTCATGTGCCGGGCGATCTGCTCAATAAGGCAGGAGTAGTGTTGTCTCCGAACTTTGGCGGCACCGGCTTCGAAACCGGAACTGCACTTTTCCAGGATTTCGATGCAAGGATCTACTTAATGGAAGCGGAATGAATAAAATTATGAATTCCTTCCCATACTAAAAGATGTCTAGGAACATATTAGGAAAGGAAGTAGAATCATGATTTTAAAGGAAAAAGAACGAGCAGCACTTGAGGATTTGCAGACACAGGAAAAAAGCTGCGTGGAGAAGTATGAAAAGTATGCAAATCAGGCGAAGGATCCGGAGTTGAAGTCTCTGTTCCAGACCCTTCAGAAGGAGGAGCAGAAGCACTACGATTCTCTTGGACAGGTGCTTGCAGGAACAGTTCCGGAATGTGACTGCAACGACAGTGCAGGACGTGATTACAAGCCAAAGGCGACTTATAATGACATGACGAATCCGGAAGATAAGCAGAATGATGCATTCCTTGCAACCGACTGTATCGGTACGGAAAAGCTGGTTTCCGGAGAATACAATACGGATGTCTTTGTATTTGGAGAAAGCGGTGTCCGCAAGCTTCTTGCCGACATTCAGATTGAAGAACAGAACCATGCGGAGATGCTTTATAAATACAAGCTGGCAAACGGAATGCAGTAAAGAATGGATTTAGTAAAACTGTAACTATTCAGAATAGTTACAGTTTTACTAAATTGTGTTAAAAGATAATTCCCCATATATTCCAATCTGCATGTTGAAGCGTAGAAATAGGAATGATATACTATTCCTATATAGACCATACAAGAGGGAAGCGTTATGGATCGCTTTGAAGAACAGTATAAAGAGGAATTACATAAACAGGAAAGATAATCGGCATGTATAAGACAAAGAAACGTGTTTTTGATATTATTCAGATTGGAAAACGTAAGGATTTCATAAGCAGTGCATTTGACATTTTTATTGTAGTGACCATTGTGCTGAATCTGTTCGTGACCTTATTTCAGACCTTCGATGAGTCGGCACCTTATGCCAATGTATTGGATGTGCTGGAGCTCATCACAATTCTTATTTTTACAGTGGAATATGCATTGCGTGTCTGGACGGCAGACCTGCTGTATCCGAATAAACCATACTGGAAAGCTGTACTGACCTTTGTGTTTTCCCTTTATGGGCTGATCGATTTTTTTACCTTCTTTCCTTATTATTTGCCGATTGTATTCCCCATGGGAGCAGTAGCATTCCGGATGTTCCGCGTGATCCGGATCTTTCGTCTGTTCCGGGTCAACGCACAGTATGATGCCTTTAACGTGATTATTAATGTCTTAAATGATAAGAAGAACCAGTTGATTTCCTCGATCTGCATGCTTCTGATCTTTATGGTGGCAGCTTCCCTGTGCATGTACAGTCTGGAGCATGAGGCGCAGCCGGAACAGTTCGCCAATGCATTTTCAGGAATCTGGTGGTCGGTTTCAACACTGCTGACGGTGGGATATGGTGACATCTATCCGGTGACTACAATGGGGAAGATCATGGCGATAGTCATTTCCTTTCTGGGGGTGGGAATGGTTGCGATTCCAACCGGTATTATTTCCGCAGGTTTCGTGGAGCAGTACACGAAGCTGCGTATGATGGCCTTTCATTCCGAAGAACATGAATTAAAATTTGTCACATCCATAATTCCGCAGGGACATTCCTGGTGCCGTAAGAAGATAAAGGAGGTTGCCTTTCCACCACAGATTATTCTGGTTACCATTATCCGGAACGGAGAGGCACTGGTTCCGAACGGTGATACGATCATGCTGGAAAATGACACACTTGTCATCGGAGCAAAGCATTATAACGGTGACGAATATATTAATCTGAAAGAAGTCATTGTAAAACAGGAAAATGAATGGGTTGGTAAGCAGATCAAGGATCTGGATATTTCTCGGCAGGAATTGATTGTCATGATCCGACGTAAGAACCGGACGATTATTCCCAATGGACTTACCTATATCAAAGAAGGAGATGCGGTAGTACTGTATTCCAAGCTGAAGGATGCAGACTAAGGGTGTGAAAAGTGAAAAAACTGTGAACTCTCGAAATCCGGGCATTTCGTCACAAATTGCACACATTTAACTGATATTCTGCTACTACGATCAACAAATATCGTAGTAGCTTTTTTTGTGCAGAGCACTTAGTGAAAGCGAGCCAAAGGCGAAGCATGAACTTAGTGCGAGCCAGTCCGGAACACTTAATGAATGCAAGTCGAAGACGCAGCATGAATTTAGTGAGAGGGACAAGGAGAGGAACAAGGAAGGGAGAATTTACATGGAGGATATCAAGCAGTACCGGCATGAGAACAAATACAACATTACTTATGCACAGTACTTATCGCTACGGCAGCGTCTCCGTGCGGTGATGAAGCCGGATCCACATACCGGAAAAGATGGAACCTACCGCATCCGCAGCATTTATTTTGATAACCTTGCAGATAAAGCACTGCTGGAAAAACAGGAAGGAGTTCCCTATCGTGAAAAGTTCAGAATCCGGTATTATAACGATGATCTTTCATACCTCACACTGGAAAAGAAAATCAAGAACCGGTCGTTGACCAGAAAGGAGAGTGCGCCACTTTCCAAAGAAGAATGTGAAAAGCTCCTTGCAGGTGACATTGCTTTTATGAGAGAGCACCCACAGCCGCTTGTGAGGGAGCTGTATCTGAAAATGCAGCAGCAGCTTCTGAAACCGAGGGTGCTGGTATCTTATCTGCGCGAGCCTTATATTTACGAAGCGGGAAATGTGCGGGTGACCTTTGACTGGGCGATACGGACCAGCATGTGGGAGCAGGATTTCCTGCTGGATGAGGTCTATGACATCAGCTGCCATGCAGGCAATGGAGCGGAGGATTCATCGGATTCCATGCTGATGGAGGTGAAGTATGACAACTTCCTGCCGGAGATTATCCGGCTCCTGTTACAGACCGATGATGTGAGACAGAGGGCTTTTTCCAAGTATGGAGCCAGCAGACGCTTTGGATAAAGCAGATTTTGCATGACTCAGAATAGACGAATAGAATAATACATAAATTTTGGAGGTAAGAAATGACTTTTAACGATATTTTCAAATCAAGTTTTTTAGAGAGTGTGACGGGATTTTCCCTGTCGGAGGTGCTTCTGGCAATGCTGTTTTCTGTGATTGTGGGACTGTTTATTTTCTGGGTGTATAAGAAGACGTTTACCGGAATCCTGTATTCCTCCGGCTTTGCACTTACGCTGATCGGGCTGACACTTGTTACCACACTTGTGATTATTGCGGTAACCTCAAATGTGGTGCTTTCCCTTGGTATGGTTGGTGCGCTGTCCATCGTCCGTTTCCGGACGGCCATCAAAGAGCCAATGGAGATTGTGTTCCTGTTCTGGTCGATAGCGGTCGGCATTGTCATTGGGGCAGGGATGATTCCCCTTGCAGTTTTGGGATCGGTGATTATCGGTATCATTCTTATTATTTTTGCCAACCGGAAAAATGTGGAGAACGCATACATTCTTGTCCTGAACTGCGAGAATGAAGAAGCGGAAAACGCTGCAGCAGAACTGTTAAAAAACACTGTGAAAAAGTATCGGATCAAGTCCAAAACGGTAAATGCAGATGGAATCGAACTGACCACAGAGTTAAAGATTAAGGATGATAAAATGGCATTTGTGAACCGGATGAATGAAATCACAGGTGTGAAGAATGCCACACTGGTCAGCTATAATGGAGTATATATGTCATAGGAGGAAGCATGACAGAGCATAAGTATATCGGTAAAATCGTTGGTGCGCTGATGGCAGCGGCGGTTGCTTTCTGTCTGGTGGTCACACTGTTTGCGGATCGCTTTGTAGCAGTTTCGGGAAGCAGCGCAGCAACGATGGAATATGAAAGTACCTTATTTGATACGTCTGAGATTATGACGGTGAACATTATTATGGACGAGGAACAATGGCAGGAGCTTTTGGACAATGCCATTTCAGAAAAATATTATGCATGTGACGTGGAAATCAATGGAGAAACCATTTCCAATGTCGGAATCCGGACAAAGGGAAATACCAGTTTAAGCTCGATTGCAAACGATCCGGATACCGACCGTTACAGCTTTAAGATAAAATTTGATGAATATGTGGACGGGCAGACCTGTATGGGCTTAGATAAGCTCGTCCTGAATAATAATTTCGCAGATGCCACCAACCGGAAGGAAGCATTGGTCTATGATATGTTTCAGTACCTTGGGGCAGATGCTTCCTTATATAATTATGCCAAAATCAACGTAAATGGAGAGTACTGGGGAACTTATCTGGCACTCGAAGCGGTCGAGGACAGCTTCAAGCTCCGAAATTACGGAGTGTCGGATGGGAATCTGTATAAGCCGGAAACAATGGGAATGGGAAATGACCAGAAAGAAGAAGGTGAGAAACCGGATGGGAAGTTTGAGGAAAACCCTCCGCAACGACCGGATAATGCAGACTTCCCGAACAGTGAAGAAGAACTTCCGGATCCGCCGGATGACATGAATTTCGGTGATCTGCCGTCTCCGCAGGGGCAAGGAGAGGACATTAATTCAGATATGCCGGATAGAAATGTAGACTCTGATGCGGATACCAACGCAGATACTCATACCGATATATCCGACAATGCGGAAAACGACTTTACAAAAAGCAGAGATCCTAAGGATAGACCTGATTTTGACGATTCCGACATGGATAATAAATTCAAGAATCCGCAAGACGGTCACGATGACTCCGGCGGATTCGGCAACCGCAACGGCGGCGCAGACCTCAATTATACCGATGATGACATAGACAGCTACAGCACCATCTGGGATGGTGCAGACGGCAAGATTACGGACAGTGATAAGGAACGGGTAGTTACCGCAATTAAAAATATCAATGAGGGAACGGACCTTACCACATACCTTGATGTAGACAATATCCTGAAATATATGGCAGTACATGAATTTGTTGTAAATCTGGACAGCTTAAGCGGCAATATGGCACACAACTACTATCTGTATGAAAATGACGGACAGTTAAATAT
>CAVJLN010000040.1:0-26485 GCA_963650485.1 Bacteroidaceae bacterium | reverse complement strand
GTAACTATTCAGAACTCCATTCGCAAAACCGCTGTTTCACAGCTTATGTTTTGCTCATGTAGTTACTTCGCCATATAAAATTGCTTTTCTGTCTGAATGCAAGCATTCGCAGAAAGCAATTTTGCATGGCTCTGAATAGTTACAAATTTTGAAAATAAATTGACTTTAGCAAGTTGACGCGCTATACTGTCAAACGATAGAGGAAATCTATCGGAAACAGGAGGAAAAGTATTATGAAAAAAGTATTAGCACTTCTTTTAACCGGTGCTATGGTTGCTCTTACTGCATGTGGTTCCACAGCATCTACGACAACCGAGACAACCGAAGCAGCAGAAGAGACAACAGAAGCTGTGGAAGCAACAGAGGAAACTACAGATGAGGCAGAAGCAGCAGATGTCGCTACAACAGATTCTGACAAGACCTTTACCGTAGGTATCTGCCAGCTCGTCCAGCATGAAGCACTGGATGCTGCAACACAGGGATTTAAGGATGCACTCACCGAAGAGTTTGGTGACAATGTTACATTCGATGAGCAGAATGCTCAGGGGGATTCCAATACCTGTGCAACCATTATTAACAGCTTTGTAAGTAACAATGTTGATCTGATTCTTGCTAATGCAACAGCAGCTCTTCAGGCAGCAGCAACAGGAACTACGGAGATTCCGATTCTTGGAACTTCCGTTACCGAATATGGTGTAGCCCTGGATATCAGTGATTTTAACGGAACCGTTGGTGGCAACATTTCCGGAACCTCTGATCTTGCTCCGTTGGATGGACAGGCTGATATGATTAAGGAGCTCTTCCCGGATGCCAAGACCGTTGGTCTGTTATACTGCTCCGCAGAAGCAAACTCCCAGTATCAGGTAGATACTATTAAGGGATATCTGGAGGATATGGGTTACACCTGCAATTATTATTCCTTTGCGGATTCCAATGATCTTTCATCTGTAGTAACAACAGCATCTACAGAATCCGATGTGATCTATGTACCTACCGATAATACAGTAGCATCCAATACAGAAATCATTGATAATATCTGCCGTCCTGCAGGTGTTCCTGTAGTAGCAGGTGAAGAAGGCATCTGTGCAGGCTGTGGTGTAGCAACTCTTTCCATCAGCTACTATGATCTTGGTGCAGCTACCGGTAAGATGGCAGTTAAGGTACTGAACGGTGAGGATATTTCTACCATGCCTGTAGAATATGCACCGAATTTTACCAAGAAGTATAATAAGACGATCTGTGAAGAATTAAATATTACTGTTCCGGATGATTATGTAGCAATTGAAGAATAGCAGCAGATATTCTGTACAGGTCGAAGCTTTTAATGCTGAGACTGTAAGAATATAATTCGGTAATGCATCCGTAAGTATGCGGGCAGCAGAGTATTATTCTGCTGCCCTATTCTCAAAATAGGGAGGACACCAATGAATGTTTTAAATCTGTTTAATGCCCTGCCGGGTGCCGTGGCCCAGGGACTTATCTGGGGAATTGCGGCAATTGGTATTTACATCACATTCCGTATTCTGGATATTGCAGACCTGACAGTAGACGGATCCTTGGGAACGGGCGGTGCTGTCTGTGTAATGATGATGATTTCCGGACATAATGTATTTGTTTCTCTGCTTGTTGCAACGCTGGCAGGAATGGCAGCCGGTCTGGTTACCGGGTTATTTCATACCTTTATGGGAATTCCTGCAATACTGGCAGGTATTCTGACACAGTTTGGATTGTATTCCATTAATTTGAAAATCATGGGAAAGGCGAATCAGGCGATCGCTGCGGATAAATACGATCTTCTGGTTGCACTTCGTTATGTGAAGAATGTCCCTTTCTATAAAAATTCCATTTTTGTAGTTGCTGTAGTGGTTCTGATTCTGATTGCAATTCTGTACTGGTTCTTCGGAACAGAAATCGGCTGCGCATTGCGTGCGACCGGCTGTAACGGGAATATGGCTAGAGCACAGGGAATTAATACCAGCTTTTCCAAGGTATTAGCCCTGATGATTTCCAATGGACTGGTAGGACTTTCCGGTGCACTGCTTAGCCAGTATCAGGGCTTTGCCGATATTAATATGGGACGTGGCGCGATTGTTATCGGACTTGCGGCTGTCATTATCGGTGAGGCTGTATTTTCCAAAATCTTCCGGAATTTTGCGTTGAAGCTTCTGGCAGCAGTGCTGGGCTCCATTCTCTATTATTTTGTAGTACAGACCGTGATCTGGCTTGGTATTGATACCGACCTGTTGAAGCTTCTGTCAGCAATCGTAGTAGGCATTTTCCTGGCGGTTCCTTACTGGAAGGAAAAGTACTTCACGAAGTCCTCTGCAAAGAAGGGAGGAAAGGCACATGCTTGAACTTAGGAATGTAACAAAGATTTTTAATAAAGGTACAGTCAATGAAAAAGTAGCACTGGATGACTTTTCCCTGACGCTGGAGGACGGAGATTTCGTGACCGTAATCGGTGGTAATGGTTCCGGAAAGTCCACAATGATGAATGCCATTGCAGGAGTATGGCACGTCGATGAGGGACAGATCATCATTGACGGTGTGGATGTGACAAAGCTCCCGGAGCACAGGAGAGCACAGTATCTTGGCAGAGTATTCCAGGATCCGATGACTGGTACTGCAGCAACTATGGGAATTGAAGAAAACCTTGCACTGGCAAAGCGCCGTGGAAAGCTTCGATCTCTTAAAACCGGAATCAGTAAAAAGGAAAGAGAGGAATATAAGGAGCTGTTAAAGAGCCTTGATCTTTCGCTGGAAGAGCGTCTGACCTCGAAGGTAGGACTTCTTTCCGGCGGACAGCGTCAGGCGTTGACACTGTTAATGGCAACTCTCCGGAAACCCAAGGTATTACTGCTTGATGAGCATACGGCCGCACTGGATCCGAAGACAGCAGCCAAGGTGCTTGAGGTTACGGATCGTGTTGTCAATAAAGATAAGCTGACCACACTGATGATTACTCATAACATGAAAGATGCCATCGTACATGGCAATCGTCTGATTATGTTAAAGGATGGCCATATTATTCTGGACATCCGCGGTGAAGAAAAGAAGAAGCTTACCGTAGAGGATCTGCTTCACAAGTTTGAAGCAGCAAGCGGCGAAGAGTTCCTGAATGATCAGGCGATTCTTGGTTAGTATAGATAGTGAAGCTGTTTATTGGAAGGACGGAAACACATGGAATGAAATGTTCTTTGTATTTCCGTTCTTTTTCTGTACTTTGAAGCAATAAATATGATAAGATGTTAAAGAGAAATATGCGACTGTGAAGATACGGAACAGTTACGTGACAGAAGTAATTATTTGGAGGGTATACTGGGGTATGGAGAGAGAACGATTAGGCAGCAGATTGGGATTTATCCTTCTGAGTGCCGGCTGCGCAATAGGATGTGGAAATGTGTGGAAATTTCCATGGATGGTTGGAACAAACGGAGGAGGAGCATTTGTTTTGCTGTATATCCTCTGCCTGCTGGTTTTGGGGGTACCGGCCATGACAATGGAGTTTGCATTGGGACGAGCTTCACAGGCAAGCCCTGTGAGGATGTATCATAAGCTTGAGAAAAAGGGACAGAAGTGGCATCTGCATGGATATGTGGCATTATTTGGAAATGTGTGTCTCATGGCATTTTATACGGTAGTAACCGGATGGATGATTTATTATTTCGTGAAGTTTTTAACCGGGAATACAGCAGATTTGGGCTTTGAGAGCATGATTTCCAATCCGCAGATTAATGTAGCTTATCTGGCAATTGCAGTCCTTGCAGGATTTCTGATACTTACCTTTGATCTTCAGGGGGGATTGGAAAGAGTTACCAAATATATGATGTGTCTTCTGATGATTTTGATGGTGGCACTGGCAATTAAGAGCAGCACCTATGAGGGGGCAGCACAGGGATATCAGTTTTATCTGGTTCCTGATTTTTCGAAAATCACACCCAGCGTGGTGGTTGCAGCAATGAATCAGGCATTCTTCACGTTGTCCGTTGGGATGGGCGGCATGGCGATCTTTGGAAGTTATCTGGGAGACGAGAGAAGCCTTTTGGGAGAAAGTATAAATGTAATTGCACTAGATACCTTTGTAGCAATTGTGTCAGGGCTGATTCTTTTTCCGTCCTGTTATGCGTATGGCCTTGAGGTTACGGCAGGACCGGCATTGCTGTTTGACACGATGGCAACCGTATTCCGGAATATTCAGGGAGGCAGAGTATGGGGCAGTCTGTTCTTTCTGTTTATGGTTTTTGCAGCATTTTCCACGGAGCTTACCGTATGTGAAAACATTCTTGCCTGCGTAAGAGAGATGACAGGATGGACGAGAAAGAGAGGATGCCTTGTCTGTGGGATCATTATATTCCTGATCTCCCTGACAACGGCGCTTGGATTTAGTGTATTGGATTTCCATCCATTTACGCCCTCTTCGACCTGGCTGGATTTCTGGGATTTTCTGGTAAGCAACAATATTCTTCCGCTGGGCGCGATGATTATTGCGCTATTCTGTACCAGCAAGCGTTTTGGTTGGGGATTTGATAACCTTATGGCAGAAGCAAATAAGGGTAAGGGTCTGAAAATTAAGCCTTGGATGAAACCGGTCTTTGGTGTTGTCGTGCCGGTATGTATTCTGGTAATTTATATTATTGGTATGATTACCTTTGAGTGGAGGTAAAGGAACTACATAAATGATTATCGACAGGAGGGTAAAAGCTATGAGAGCACTTTTTATTGGGGGAACAGGAACGATCAGTATGGCGATTTCCAGACTTTTGGTAGAACAAGGCTGGGAGTTATATCTTCTTAATAGAGGAAGCCGTAAGAACGTATTGGATGGACAGGCAAAGCAGATTATTGCCGATATCAGCAAGGAACAGGAAGTTGCTGAGAACATAGCCGGAATGAATTTTGATGTGGTATGTGATTTTATCGGATTTGTTCCGGAACAGGTGGAACGGGATTACCGGTTGTTTGCCGGAAAGACGAAGCAGTATATGTACATCAGTTCTGCGTCTGCTTATCATAAGCCGGTTATGGATTACCATATTACAGAAGGAACAACGCTTTTCAATCCTCATTGGGAATATTCCAGAAATAAGATTGCCTGTGAAGAGTTTTTGATGAAAATGTATCGTGAAAATGGATTCCCGGTTACCATTATCCGCCCGAGTCATACATACGATGAGAGAAATGTTCCTATTGGAGTTCATGGGGATAAAGGAAGCTTTCAGGTTTTAAAGAGAATGATGGAAGGAAAACCCGTGATCGTTCATGGGGATGGAACCTCTCTGTGGACCGTTACCCATAATTCCGATTTCGCCAAGGGATTTGTAGGCCTAATGGGAAATCCAATGGCGATTGGCGAAGCATTCCAGATTACAAGCGATCAGTCTGTGACCTGGAACCAGATTTATCAGGCTGTAGCGGATGCATTGCATGTTGAATACAAGCCTTATTATGTTTCATCTGCGTATCTTGATGCAGCAGGACCGTATGATTTTGAAGGATCCCTGATTGGTGATAAGGCTAATACCGTAGTATTTGATAATCAAAAGCTGAAAAATGCAGTACCCGGTCTGTGCATGAATGTCCGTATGGAGCAGGGAATCCGGAGTACAGTGGATTATGTTCTTTCCCATTCGGAATGCCAGGTGGAAGATCCGGAATTTGATGCGTGGTGCGATAAGCTGATCGCAGTTCTGGAAAAGGCGAAGGAGGAGATGAAGTGAAAATAGGATTGTCTGTTCCTTTGGCACATGAAACCCCGCAGCAGTGGGCAAAGAAGCATAAAGAACTTGGATGTGGTTCCATTGTGTTTCCAGTTAGCTGTGAAGCTTCTTCTGAAACCATTGAAGCATATCGGAAAGCTGCGGAACAGGAAGGATTAATCATTGCCGAGGTCGGTATTTGGAAAAATGTTCTTGCCATGGATAACAAGGAGAGGGAAGAGGCAGTTACCTATTCGGTCAATCAATTAAAAATGGCAGATCAGATTGGTGCGAAATGCTGTGTGAATATCGTGGGTACACCGCATGGACCAATCTGGGATGGTGGATATGCTGGTAATTTTTTCAAAGAGACGTGGAAAATGGCGGTTGATTCTATTCAACATATTATTGATGAGGCCAATCCTGTAAATACCAAATTTAGTATAGAACCGATGCCATGGATGATTCCGACAGGTCCCGATGAATATCTCCGACTAATCGAGGATGTGGATAGAGAGGCATTTGGTGTACACATGGATTTGATTAATATGATTAATTGTCCACAGCGTTATTTCTTTGCAGAAGAGTTTATGGAAGAGTGCTTTGCAAAGTTGAAAGGCAAGATACAGAGCTGTCATATTAAAGATGTGCTTTTATTAAATCAATTTACCTTCCAACTGCGGGAGTGCGCCTGCGGAGAAGGAACCTTACCTTTGGAGAAATATGCACAGCTTGCAACAGCAGAAAATCCAGACATGCCAATGATTATCGAGCATCTTCATTCGGATGAGGAATATTTACAGAGCCTCTCATATTTGCAGAAAAGGCTGCGTACTTTTATCTAAGATATTTATTATGTGCTTATAACAGACAGCTGTTTTACAGAGTGGATGACTTCCATTTTGTGAGACAGCTGTTTTTTTGTTGTTTTACAAAAAATTTATTTTTATTTTACGGTAGTTGGGTGGAAAAGGCTGGAAAAGATTTGTATTCTAAAGCGTAGTTATTAAAGAGAGGCCACAGATTATGGATATTATCATTAAAAACATTACCAAATCTTTTCATGGAAAGAATGTAATACAACCAATCAGCTTAACCATTCATAATGGAAGCTTTACGACTCTGCTTGGACCATCTGGCTGTGGAAAGACAACCCTGCTCCGGATGATTGCCGGATTGGAAACTCCGGATACCGGAGAAATCTGGCTGGGGGATCAGTGCGTATTTTCAAAAGAAAAGTCAATTTATGTTCCTCCGGAAAAAAGAAATATTGGTTTTGTATTTCAGGATTTTGCTTTGTGGCCGCATATGACCGTTTTTGAAAATGTGGCATTTGGTTTACGGGCAAGAAAAGACACCCAGGATCTGCAAAACCGCGTAAGAGAAGCCCTGCATATGGTACAACTGGACGATTATGAAAAAAGATACCCTCATCAGTTATCGGGAGGACAACAGCAAAGAGTTGCATTTGCCCGGGCCATTGCGATCCGGTCAGAGTGTATTTTGTTTGATGAACCGTTATCTGCGTTGGATGCATTGTTAAGAGAAGAGATGCGGCACGAATTAAAAGAGCTGGTTCATTCACTGGGAATTACAGCGGTGTTTGTGACACACGATCAGGAAGAAGCTATGAGCATGAGCGACCATATTGCGGTTTTCAAAAGTGGCCATGTGGAACAGTATGATACACCGGAAAATATCTATCATCATCCCAAGACGGAATTTGTTGCTAGATTTGTCGGAAAGTCAAACTGGATCAGCAATACAGAGCTGTTTCGCCCGGAGGTTGCTACGACGGAATTAAGACAGAACTTTCAATATTATGAACTGCCGGTGCAGAGCGTACAGTATCTTGGAGAATGCTATGAAATTGTTGCACGGTATAAAGATATGAATTGGACATTTCATACCGGAAATAAAGTTGTTCCGGGAGAAAAGATGTCTGTTTATATAGATCCTAATCAAATTATTACATGCGAAGGAGAAACATTATGAAAAAATCATGGATTGCAGTTGTATTATCTGCATGCCTCAGTGTGAGCTTACTTGCCTGTGGAAGTACAACAGCGACAACAACAGAAACGACAGACAATGCAGCAGAAGCTGAAACACAGGAAGCAGCAGAGGAAACCCCCGCAGCAGCTGATAGTACGGAGAATGTGGTGGAACAAACGGAAACCGTAGAAGAAACTCCGGAATTAAGCGGAAAGGTTACGGTATATATGCCAAGTCCTGCCGGTCTTGCTGATAAGCTTGCGGAGGCTTTCACAGAAAAGACCGGTGTTGAAGTAGAGCAGTTTCAGGGAACGACCGGAGAAATTCTTGCTCGTCTGGAAGCAGAGCAGGCTAATCCGATTGCAGATGTTGTTATTCTTGCTTCCTGGTCCGATGGATTATCTATGAAGGCGGACGATCAGTTAGAAAGCTATACTCCGGCCAATGCGGATAAAATTAATGAAGGCTGGATTGATGCAGATGCTACTCTGTTTGGATACAGTGCATCTGCCGTTGGAGTTATTTATAACACAACCATCTTCCCGGAATTAAATGCGGACTGGTCAGAACTTGCAGATGAGCAGTATAAGGATAACATTGCCATTCCGGATCCTGAAAAGTCTGGTGCCTGCAAAGACTTCCTTGCCGGTCTTGTAACAGGAACTTCTGATGGAGATCAAATTATGCAGTCATGGGCAGATAATGGCTTAACGGTTCCTGGTGCAAATAAAGCAGCTCTGGAAGCGGTTACAACCGGTGAAAAAGGAATTCTGATTGCCGGTGTAGATTATAATGCATATTCTTCTATGAATAAGGGCGAACCGCTTAATATTTACTATCCTGCATCCGGTACCGTTGTAAATCCCCGTCCTGCAATGATTTTAAAGACGGCTCCTAATATGGATAATGCAAAGGCATTTGTAGATTTCCTGTTTTCGGATGAGGCGCAGAAGCTGGTGGCTGACGCTTACCTGTTACCGGGAAGAAACGATATTACCTGTGAGAACCGTACCAATCTTTCCGATATTCCTCAGATTCCGACAGATTGGGATAAGATGATGGAGGTTGCATCCGATACGGCTGCAAAATTAAATGAAATCTGCAAATAAATTTATTGTACTATTATTAATTCTTCTGGCAGGATTAATTCTGTGTCCACTGATTACAGTATTTGCCAAGGCGGTCATGATCGATGGCCGCCTTGACCTTTATCAGGCATGGAAAAATATTGCTTCACAGGAAAATTTGGAAACAATATGTAATTCACTCATTCTTGGTGTCTGTGTAGTCCTGTGTTCAACGGTGATTGCTGCTCCGACAGCCTACCTGTTTTCCAGAACACAGTTTGCCAAATATCAATGGATGGATATTTTATTTATGGTGCCTTTTATGACACCGCCGTACATTGCATCCATGGGTTGGATTGTCTTTATGCAGAAAAACGGGTTATTCCAGCAGCTATTTCCAGCAACCGGCTCCTGGTCGGAAGGGTTTTTCTGTTTTGGCGGACTTGTTTTGATTATGAGCTTTCATGTATTTCCGTTTTTAATGACGATGCTGAAAAATGCCATGCTGAATATACCATCCAGTCTGGAAGAGAGCGGTGCGGTTTTTGGGGCCGGACCAATACGGCGTATCCGGAAAATCTTTGCACCGTTATTAACGGGAAATTATGCGATTGGAGCATTGCTGGTATTTGTTAAGACACTTTCGGAATATGGAACACCTTATACATTCGGGCGTAGAATTGGATTTTATGTGTTTACAACGGATATTCATAAATATTCTACAACGGCTCCCATTGACTTTGGACGGTCTGCAGGATTGTCTTCGATTCTGGTCATCATTTGTATTTTAATGTGGCTGCTCCAGAATGATATTACCAGTCGTACCAGCTATCAGCTTTTAAATGGAAAGGGAAACCGGGTGAACAGGATAAAATTTCCTTTCTGGGGAAAGGCTGCGGCATGGATATGGCTGTTAATGGTAATTCTTGTGACAATAGGAATACCATATTTTTCAATTATTATAACCTCAGTGATTAAACTGCGTGGATATGGAATTGCAGCAGGCAATTTTACACTGGATCATTATAAGGAACTCTTTACGACCCAAAAGGCGATGTCTGCGATTAAACAGAGTATTTTTCTTGCGGTATCTTCGGCAACCATCTGTTCGGTGCTTGGTACTACCATCGTAGTGGTATCGCGTCATGCCAAAGGATGGATGAAGAAAATATTGGAAGGAATTAGTCTCTTACCTGAAATGCTGCCGAGTATTGTTATGGTGATTGGAGTAATGCTATTCTGGAACTCGATTTATCAATATATTCCATTATATAATACCATTGGAATCATGATATTGGCCTATGTCATCCTTTATCTGCCATATACCGTACAGTATGTTACTTCTTCTTTCACGCAGATGAATGAGAATATGATACAGGCAGGACGTATCTTTGGAGGTTCTCCTTCCTATGTATTCCGGCGGATTACACTGCCGATGATATCACGGGGAATTATGGCGGGATGGATGATGATTTTTATTATTGCGTTTCGGGAACTGGTTACGGCAAGTCTGATTGCACCCCCGAATACATTGGTGGTTTCCACTTATATCAACCGGGAATTTGAACAGGGAAGTGTGTCTCTTGGAATGGCAATGGCTGTGATTTGTGTGCTGATTACCACAACAGCATTGATGTTATTGAATTACTTTGGCAGAAAAAGAGGTGAATAGCCGTGGAACTTTATATTGCAGGAGGATGTGGTGAGCATGGGCGCAACTGCTTTTGGGTAAAGGGTAAACAGATCAGTTTCCTGGTGGACTGTGGAATGAAAGCGGATTGCCCGGAAAATCCATATCCCGATCTGCCAAAAGAGCAGATATCCGATTTGAAATATGTGTTTTTGACGCATTCTCATGCAGATCATACAGGGGCCCTGCAATGGCTGCTTAACAGAGGATTTCAGGGAACCGTAATTGCCAGTCGCGAAACATTCCGGCAGATCAGGGAAAGGCTTCCATTTACACAGCAATTGGAAAGTAATATCCCAGTGGATAACATGCAGGTAAAATGGGGACGCAGTGGACATTGCGCCGGAAGTGTCTGGTATCATTTTTTTATGGAAAATAAAAGTATATTTTTTTCAGGTGATTATACAGAACATTCTTTGATTTATACCTGTGACATTATCCGGAATCAAACGGCAGATGTGGCTGTTCTGGATTGTGCATATGGACCGGCAGAATTGTCCTTTCAGGATCAATGTCATAAATTGATCGAAAGAATGCGAGAGCTATTGCTTTTCAATGGAGTTGTGGTTTTTCCCGTACCAAAATATGGGCGAGGTCTGGACTTGTTTATGCTTTTTCAAAAAGAATTTGGAGATGTTTCCTTTTATGCAGATGAAATCTTTATGGATAATCTGTGGAAGATAGAAAAGGATGAATTCTGGTATCAGCCGGTTTCTATGAAAACAAAGGTCTTGAAATATAACGGAGAAGACCGGGGAATTGTCTTTATCAGTGATCCGCAGTTACGTTCAAAAAAGGCAAGACAAGTTGTGGACAAAATAACTGCATTGGGGGCAAAAGCAATTATGACGGGAACCGTAGAAGAGGGAAGCTACAGCCAACAGTTGATTGCCGACGGAGATATGGAAGTGATCAGTTATCCAGTGCATTTGAATTTTTCACAATATCTGAGATTAATGAAACAAAATCATTTTAATAAAACCATACCATATCATTCTGTAGCCTTTACTAATCCGAAGTATGTTTTGTTCTGACCAGTAATGTAAGATTCAGATACTTCCGAAAAGATTTCTATTCTACTTTTCACTCGTGAGAAGAAAGGTTTTCAAAGCTTCAAGCTTTTCTTCACCGGCTTTGCGGCCAAGGTCATAGGCTGCCTGTAGTTTTACAGGATCCTTTTCCACACGGCTGACAGGGAGGGCTTCGTCCGGTCGGAAGACAAAGACGGAGCCTTCTTTTTCTTTCTTGAAAATATAGTCCAGAGTGTCATTGTAAACAAGATGCCGGTTTTCATTTGTTTTAACAAATTCCGGATAAGCTCTGTATTTGTGGCGGATGAGCGGCATCAGACTGTTTTCACTCTTGCGGTAATCCTTGGGCTGCGTAAGGATGATGACGTTATGGTCGTATCCCATCTGTTCAAACTGGCGGATGGGAATAGAATCGGCAACTCCTCCATCTAAGAGCTTCTGGCCGTCAATGGTGACAATTCTGGATACAACCGGCATCTATTTATCTATAACTGTTTTTCACCAAAAGTAACTTCGGTTTAAACTATAAACAATTATTGTGATACTCAAATATAAAAAATTCCCCCAAAGCAGATATAAACGAGTGCATTGATTATAATGGTGATACCGCCGATCAGTGTGAAGGACATGAAAACGCTTTGCCGGATCTTCGGATAATTGCTGCTTCCATACTGCATGGAAATAGCAGCTCCGCTTCCCATACAAAGTCCAATGATAATGCAGGTAAGAAAGGTCATTAAGGTATAAGAGGATCCAACCGCAGCAAGGGCATCGGCTCCCAGACACTGACCGACTACCCATGTGTCGGCAATGTTATACATCTGTTGTAAGAGATTTCCAAGCATCAGAGGGAGTGCAAATAACAATATTTGAATGGTGATGGGGCCTTTGGTAAGATTTCGCTGCATGATTTTTTCCTGAATACTTCTGTTTTTTACTATAAGATGAATTCACTGTCCATACGATTTGTATGGCTTTGAATTGTATTAAATCTATTCTGTGCTTTGAAAATGTAATTGTCAAGATCACTTTACGCATCAGATTCTTTCATGCTATGATAGAAAATAATAACCAAAACGGGGGAGTAATCAAATGAAATTACTGATTGTCATTGATATGCAGAATGATTTTATTGACGGAGCATTGGGAACGGCAGAAGCAGCTGCAATTGTTCCGAAGGTAATAGAGAAGATTAAGGGATTTGACGGAACGGTACTTGCCACGCAGGATACTCATTATGAAAATTACCTGACGACACAGGAAGGAAAGAGTCTTCCCGTTACGCATTGTATCGTAAATACGGAAGGCTGGCAGATCCGTAAAGAAATTGCAGATCTGATCTCTACGGAGCCGATTACAAAAGAAACCTTTGGCAGCAGTCGGCTGCCGGAAAGGATTCGTGTGCTTTCTAAGCAGGAAGCAATTGAAAGTATTACCCTTGTCGGATTGTGTACGGACATCTGTGTGATTTCGAACGCGATGGTTCTCAAGGCATTTTTCCCGGAGATACCGATTCATGTGGATGCATCCTGCTGTGCAGGCGTTACCAGGGAAAGCCATTTACGGGCTCTGGAGGCGATGAAGGTATGCCAGATGATTGTTGAAAATGAAAGGTGAACAGGGCATGATCCCATTAATTATTCCATCCTATGAACCGGATGATCGTCTTTTACAGTTATTGAATACCTTGAAGGACTATCCGTTCGGACCGGTTTTGCTGGTAAATGATGGAAGCGGTCCGGCATATCAGACATTTTTTGATCAGGCAAAGGAGCTGCTTCCGGATAAGCTGATCTCTCTTTCCCATGAGGTGAATCAGGGCAAGGGACGGGCATTGAAAACGGCTTTTTCCTATGTTTTAGAGCATTTTCCGGACGCGGTCGGCTGTGTGACCGCAGATTCGGACGGGCAGCACAGCGTAGCAGCAATCGAGAACATTGCGCAGGGGCTGAGTGAACATCCGGAATTGTTGATTCTTGGCATGCGTACCTTTGACGGAGAGGATATTCCGTGGAAGAGCCGGTTCGGAAATACCATTACCATCTCAGTATTTTCCTATATTGCCGGTACGAAGGTTCATGATACCCAGACGGGCTTAAGAGGAATTCCTCTTGGACTTATGAAAGAAATGCTTGGCGTTTCCTATGACCGGTTTGAGTTTGAAATGCAGATGCTGCTGGAGGCATCTGCCAATTATCCGATTATTGAGATTCCGATTGAGACTATTTATGATTCCAGGGAGAATCATCAGACTCATTTCCGACCGGTTTCGGATTCGGCGAAGATTTATGCCATTCTGGGAAAAAGATTCCTTAAATATTCTCTGGCATCGTTTTCTTCGAGCATCATTGATCTTTTGCTGTTTACGATTCTGTGCCATTTTCTGCGTAACAGTATGACCGGTTATGTGGCATTGTGTACCGTGCTTGCCAGAATCGTTTCTGCAATGTACAATTATGCGATTAATTATAAGGTAGTATTCAAAAGCAGGGAAAATCCCGGCAAGGCAGCACTGGAATATACATTGCTTGCGGTTGTGCAGATGACTATGAGTGCACTGCTTTGTACCGGCGGAGTGCTGCTGCTTCCAGTTCTTCCTGAGGCGTTCGTGAAGATCGTAGTAGATACGGTTTTGTTCTTTGCAAGCTATTATTTTCAGCAGAAGGTTGTTTTTCGCAAATCGTGACTTGAAAAACTATCTGCAACCTATTTATAATAGAAACATCCCGTTTAATGAAATCGGGAAATGATCAAAAGAGGAGACTGCACAGACATGAAATTACTGGAAGAACGTATCCGTAAGGACGGAATAGTAAAGGAAGGAAATGTATTAAAGGTAGATTCTTTTCTAAACCATCAGATGGACATTGATCTGTTTAATGAGATGGGCAAGGAATGGGCACGGCTTTTTGCAGACCGTCCGATTACAAAGATTTTAACCGTTGAGGCTTCCGGTATCGGAATTGCATGTGTGGCAGCCCAGCATTTTCATGTTCCTGTTGTTTTTGCAAAGAAAACACAATCGTTGAATATTGACGGAGAAGTATATTCCACGAAGATTCAGTCCTTTACCCATAAAAAAATCTATGATGTGATTGTTTCGAAGAAGTTTATTAAGCCGGAGGATCATATTTTAATTATTGATGACTTTCTGGCAAATGGCTGTGCACTCGAAGGACTTTTACAGATTGTAAAGGATGCTGGCGCAACAGTAGAGGGAGTTGGTATTGCAGTGGAAAAGGGCTTCCAGAAGGGCGGCGATCTGATCCGTGAGAAGGGAGTCCGTGTCGAATCTCTTGCGATTGTAGAGAGCATGGATGCAGCAACCGGCGAAATTGTTTTTCGTTAGTTTTTCTTATGTTTTTGAGAAATTCTCTTGACAAGGGCAGTTGTGGACGCCTATACTGCTATTGTTTAAACCACCCCGTCAAGCGGGAAATATACAGGAGGAGTAAATTATGAGAAAGAAAGTCGTTAGTCTGCTTACAGTTATGGCTCTGGCAATCGGTACTCTCGCTGGATGTGCATCTTCCACAGATACTGCTGCCACCGATACTGAAGCAACCACAGAAGCAACAGAAGAAGCAGCAACAGATAATGCAGTGGTAGAAGAAACCGCAGAGGCAGAGGATGCTACTGCAGACGCAGCACAGGTAACAGGCGTTAAGGCCGGATTCATTTTCTTACATGATGAGAATTCCACCTATGACCTGAACTTCTTAAACGCAGCTAAGGAAGCCTGCGAGAAGCTTGGTATTGAGTATTTAATCAAGACCAACATCCCTGAAGGACAGGAATGCTATGATGCTGCATGTGAGCTTGCAGATGCAGGATGCAACTTCATCTTCGCAGACAGCTTTGGACATGAAGATTATATGATTGAAGCTGCTAAGGAATACCCGGATGTACAGTTCAGTCATGCAACAGGTACTAAGGCTCATACAGAGAACCTTTCCAATTTCCATAATGCATTTGCATCCATCTATGACGGCCGTTATCTTGCAGGTATTGTTGCAGGTATGAAGTTAAATGAGATGATCGACAATGGTGATATCACTGCTGATCAGGCTAAGATCGGATATGTTGGTGCATTTACTTATGCAGAAGTTATTTCCGGTTATACTTCTTTCTATTTAGGCGCACGCTCTGTATGTCCTTCCGCTACCATGGAAGTAACCTTTACAGGATCTTGGTATGATGAGACTGCTGAAAAGGAAGGCGCTAACAAGCTGATCGGTGATGGCTGTGTATTAATCAGCCAGCATGCAGATTCTATGGGAGCTCCTACTGCATGTGAAACTGCAGGTGTTCCGAACGTATCTTACAACGGAAGCACAGCAAGTGCATGCCCGAATACCTTCCTGGTATCCTCTAAGATTAACTGGGAGCCTTATTTCGAATATGCAATTCAGTGTGTAGCTGATGGTACTGCAATTGATACAGACTGGGTTGGTACTCTTGAGACCGGTTCTGTAGAACTGACTGAGCTTGGTACTGCAGTTGCAGAAGGCACACAGGAAGCAATTGATGCAGCAGAAGCTGATCTGATCGCCGGAAATGTACATGTATTTGATATCACTACCTTTACTGTAGAAGGAGCTGAGTTAAGCAGCTACGAAGCAGACGTTGATACGGATGCAGATTACACACCGGATCATGAAGTAGTTCTTGATGGATATTTCCATGAATCTGATATCCAGTTCCGTTCCGCTCCGTACTTCAACGTACAGATCGATGGAATCACTCTGCTGGATACCGCATTCTAATTAAATAGTTACGAAGTTTGAAGTCGTATCATTGACAGAATGAATAATGCCAACAGCGGCGCAGCGATTTTCGCCGCGCCGCTTTTAGTTGTCACACATATGAGAAAATGATCCAGAGGATCATTTTTGAGTTAAGTTGAAGGGAGACAAGTAATGGAAACCAAAATCGCAGCAGTTTCAATGAGAAATGTTACGAAGACCTTTGGCTCCGTAGTTGCAAATGATAAGGTGAACCTGGATATTTATAAGGGTGAGATTTTATCTCTGCTTGGAGAAAATGGTAGTGGTAAGACCACATTGATGAACATGCTTTCGGGAATTTATTTTCCGGATGCAGGTCAGATCTTTATCAATGGAAAGGAAGAGGTGATTAAGTCACCCAAGGATGCTTTTGATCTGGGTATTGGAATGGTACACCAGCATTTTAAGCTGATTGATGTATTGACTGCAACAGAAAATATTATTCTTGGACTCCCGGGTAAACTTAATTTGAAAGAAGCCACTAAAAAAGTGGAAGAAATTTGTCAGAAATATGGTTTCGAGGTAGATCCGAAGCAGAAGATCTACGATATGTCGGTTTCCCAGAAGCAGACCGTAGAAATTGTCAAGGTACTGTATCGAGGTGCGGATATCCTGATTCTGGATGAGCCTACGGCAGTCCTGACTCCGCAGGAAACGGAAAAACTGTTCCGTGTTCTTAGGAAGATGCGTGATGATGGAAAAGCGATTGTCATTATCACTCATAAGATGCATGAAGTAGAATCGCTCTCAGACCGTGTGGCTGTTCTTCGAGGCGGACAGTACATCGGCTGTATGAAAACAAAGGATACAAATGTGACAGAAATGACCAATATGATGGTTGGTCATGTTGTAACGTTAAATATAGACAGACCTGCTCCGGTGAACCCGAAGCCACGTATTGAAGTAGAAGGACTTACGGTTCGCAATGAAGAGGGTGTTGTAAAGTTGCAGGATGTTTCATTTACGGCAAACAGCGGAGAAATTCTCGGTATTGCAGGAATTTCGGGCTGCGGACAGAAGGAGCTTCTGGAAGCGATTGCCGGACTTCAGGTTACAGAGGCCGGAAGCATTGCTTATATTGAGGATGATGGATCTAAGGAAATGCTGATTGGCATGGATCCGAGAAAGATTGCCGAAATGGGTGTCTCTCTTTCGTTCGTTCCGGAGGATCGTCTGGGTATGGGACTGGTAGGAAACATGGATCTTGCGGATAATATGATGCTTCGTTCCTTCCGTCAGGGTCATTCTCCTTTTACTGACCGGAAGCAGCCTAGGCAGTTGGCGAATGACGTTGTAGAAAATCTTGAAGTGGTAACACCTGATATTGCGACTCCGATCCGGCGCCTTTCCGGTGGAAATGTCCAGAAGGTTTTGGTAGGACGTGAAATTGCATCTGCACCGACCGTATTATTAACGGCTTATGCAGTGCGTGGACTTGATATTAATTCTTCCTATACCATTTATGATCTGTTAAACCAGCAGAAGAAGAAGGGCGTTGCCGTAATCTTCGTTGGCGAGGATCTGGATGTGTTACTGGAATTATCTGATAAAATCCTGGTGCTTTGCGGTGGACAAGTTAGCGGCATTGTAGATGCCAGAACAACAGATAAAAATACGGTCGGAATGATGATGACCAGTATGGGAGGTGAGCAGAACCATGAAGGAGAAAAATAAGGAGCCTTTTTTTCATATTGTAAAACGTGATACTCTTCCCCTGCATCAGGCAATTGGAATCCGGACACTGGCAATTGTACTTGCTTTGATTCTTTGCGGTATTATCACCACCATTACGACAGGAATTAACCCGGTGGAGGTATATAAATCCATCATATCCGGAGCATTCGGTTCAGTCCGTAAGACATGGATTACCTTTCAGAATGTGTCGATCCTGCTTTTGATAGCCCTTGCACTGACGCCGGCATTTAAAATGAAATTCTGGAATATCGGTGGAGAAGGGCAGGTGCTGATTGGAGGTCTTGCCTCTGCAGCCTGTATGATCTGCCTTGGAGATAAGCTGCCGAATGGTGTTGTAATCGTCTGCATGATTGTCGCAAGTATTATAGCGGGTGGTATCTGGGGCTTTTTGCCTGCATTCTTTAAGGCAAAATGGAATACAAACGAAACTCTTTTTACATTAATGATGAATTATATAGCAACACAGCTTGTTGCCTTTTTTACAATTGTATGGGAGGTACCGAAGGGCTCCGGCAAGATTGGTATTATCAATCAGGATACGAATGCTGGCTGGCTTCCACAGCTGTTTGGTTCTAAATATCTGCTTCCGATCGTAGTTGCGGTTGTGGTAACGGTGTTTATGCATATCTATCTGTGGTACAGTAAGCATGGCTATGAGATCTGCGTTGTTGGCGAAAGCGAAAATACAGCAAGATATGTTGGAATTAAGGTAGAAAAGGTTATTATCCGTACCATGATTTTATCCGGTGCGATCTGTGGTCTGGTTGGTCTTTTACTGGTAGGTGGAATCAACCATACCGTAACGACAACCATTGCCGGCGGACAGGGCTTCACGGCTGTTCTGGTGTCCTGGATGTCCAAGTTTAATCCGTTTACTATGATCTTCTCCAGCTTCCTGATCGTATTCATGGATCGTGGAGCCAGCGAGATTTCAACGAACTTTGGACTGAATCATTCCTACTCCGATATTCTGACCGGAATTATCCTGTTCTTTATCATTGGATGTGAATTCTTTATTACTTACCGGCTTCAGTTCCGTAAGAAAACAGAAAAGGAGGAACAGTAATCATGTGGAGCTTTTTACTTGCATTTATTCCCAGAGCAATTGTACAGGGTATTCCGCTTTTGTATGGAAGCACAGGTGAGATCGTTACCGAAAAGTCCGGTAACCTGAATCTTGGAATTCCCGGTGTTATGTATGTTGGTGGTATCAGCGGTGTGATTGGATCTTTCATTTATGAGAGATCTCTGTCGGATTCCTCCGCAGCGAATCCTGTGCTTGTCATTCTGATTCCTATGCTTTGCTGCCTGATCGGTTCCCTGTTGATGGGACTGCTTTACTGCTTCCTTACGGTAACTCTGAGAGCCAACCAGAACGTAACAGGTCTTGCCATGACGACATTCGGTGTGGGCTTTGGTAACTTCTTCGGAGGATCCTTAATCAAGCTGGTAGCCAGTGATGTTCCGTCCATTGCGCTTACCACAACAAGCAGCTACTTCAGTAAGTCTCTTCCTTTCGCAGGAAAGCTTGGCTGGTTTGGAAATTTATTCCTGTCCTATGGATTTCTGGCATACCTTGCGGTGCTGATTGCTTTTGTTGCTTCTTATGTACTGAACAGGACTCGTGTCGGCCTTCATCTGCGTGCTGTAGGAGAAAACCCGAACACTGCCGACGCAGCCGGCATTAATGTAACGAAATATAAATATAAGGCTACCTGTATTGGATGTATGATTGCAGGGCTTGGCGGACTGTATTATGTTATGGACTATGCATGTGGTGTGTGGTCGAATGATGCATTTGGTGACAGAGGCTGGCTTGCCATTGCACTGGTTATTTTCACCATCTGGAGACCGAATGTGAGCGTTCTTGCATCCTTCCTGTTTGGCGGATTATATATCTTATATCTGTATCTTCCTACCGGTATGGAGCACATGGAAAATCAGGAATTATATAAGATGATTCCTTATGTAGTAACATTACTTGTATTGATTATTACCAGTATGCGCAGCAAGCGCGAGAATCAGCCGCCCGCAAGTCTGGGACTGGCTTACTTCCGTGAAGAGCGATAGTTGTGGTTTGTAAAGAAGCAGAGGTGCAGATATGGACACAATCGAATGCAGCAAATATACAGAGAATCTGTACAACTTTAAAGAAATCGGAAAGCAGAATCCCGAAGCGCCGGCATTTGGCTATGTGGATGCCTGGCTTTATTTGGGAAGTGAACGGGCAGCCGTGATTGATACACTGGAAAATGCACCGGGGCTTTATGAAGAGGTGCGGAAGATCACCCAGCTTCCGATTGACGTATTTATTACACATGGTCATCTGGATCATACAGGAATTGCGCTGGAAGAATTTGTGGAGAAGGGATGTGCGGTCTATATGGACTGCAAAGATCTTTCGATTCTTCCACCGTATGTGAAACCGGAGTGGTTCACGGATATAAAGGATGGAGATACCTTTTCTTTAGGAGACCGGAAACTGGAAGCGATTTCCTGTGCAGGCCATACATTGGGAAGCATGGTATTTCTTGACAGAGAGAACGAAATGATGTTTTCGGGAGATACGCTTGGATCCTGCCGGATCTGGCTGCAGCTTCCGCATTCTGCTTCTTTAAGCGACTGTAAGAAGAACCTGCTTCATCTTATGGAATATACGCAGGATGTGGAGGATATAAAGATTTATCCCGGTCATGTCTGGCAGACTGTGTATATGCCGTTAAAGAAGGAGTATCTGAATGATCTGCTTCAATGCATGGAAGAGATCTTAAACGGCACAGCAGTAACAAAGCAGGATTCCTTTGAATTGGAGGGCATGAAGATTGATTATGAGATTGCTTCTCATGGCACCATGGAAGAGCTCTGCTTTGATCCGAAGAATCTGTAAATTCATATGTTACTTTGAGGAGGCATGGCGCAGCAGCGCAACCTCGTCCTTAGACAGGACACGATATGCACCCGGCTCAAGCGTTGTATCCAAAGACAATGGTCCAAAGGATATGCGTTTCAGCCGGGTGACTTTATTACAGGTTGCCTGCAGCATACGCTTTACCTGATGGAATTTACCCTCACAGATGGAGAGATAGATGATATGGTCATCGGAGGTTGATTTTGTTTTTGCAGGAAGGGTAAGGGTATCTTCTCCGATATTCACTCCTGTTTCCAACCGAAGCAGATCCTCTTTGGTTACAGCCTTTTCACAGGTCACAAGGTAGGTCTTGTAGATTTCCTTTTTGGGGGAAATCAGCTGATGGGACAAAGCTCCGTCATTTGTAAGAAGAAGCAGTCCTTCCGTATCCTTGTCAAGCCGTCCTACCGGGAATAAATCCCTCCGAAGCTCAGCAGAAAACAGGTCAAGAACGGTCTGCTCTTTGGGATCTTCGGTGGCGCTGACGTATCCTATGGGCTTATTAAGCATATAGTAGCGGCTGCCCGGAAGAGAAAGCTCTTTTCCTTTAAAGGTGATGGTATCCACCGTCGGATCCACCTGAAAATCCGCACTTCGTACAGCCTGTCCGTTTACGAGAACAAGCCCTTTCTTTAAATCTGTTTTGACCTGGCTCCGGGAACCGGCGCCGGAATTACTCAAAAATTTATCAATACGCATGGTTTCTCCTGATGAAATGATTGTATGAGATGTCCATAGTGAGCAAGCTCCCACGGACATCTTACACAATCATTTCTGCATGGCTTTCTGGTGAAATGATTGTAACAGTTCAGCCATGCCCATTCATAAGTTGCCGGAAGATATAGAATGGCTGTTAAATATACCTATAATTCGGCAACTTATTTCATGTCGGGCGTCCGCCCTATAGAAATGATTGTATGAGATGTCCATAGTGAGCAAGCTCCCACGGACATCTTACACAATCATTTCTGCATGGCTTTCTGTTACAAATCATTATATAGGAAATCCGATCAGGAGTGCAACTGCTTTGAATTTGAAGTTCTGAATAGCCGCATAGTAGCGATTATACGAATGCAGTTCTGAATAGTTGCAATTTGGATATATAATGATTCAAACAAGAATTTATGTCAAAAGTTCGAAAATAAGATTGCGATATAGGCTTATTTTGATGTAAATTGGACATAAACAGGTTTAATGAAGCAATAATATGCAATAATATCCATAAATCATTGAATTCCTGGATATAAATGCAGAAATAAACGGCAATATGTCCTAATGGATCAGAAAAAAGGGAAAGAGCAGGAAGCACAAATGCAGGAAGCGTGTATACAAGAAATGCAAAAACAGAAAGCAGGCCGTCTTGCGGGACTGGATACAATCCGGGGTATTACTTTATTAAGTATGATCCTCTATCATACCTGTTGGGATCTGGTCTTTCTTTTTGGAAAGAGTTTTCCGGGCTATAGGGGACTGGGAGGGTATGTGTGGCAGCAGAGCATCTGCTGGACATTTATTCTGTTGTCGGGATTCTGCTGGTCATTGGGGCATCACCATCTGAAAAGAGGTCTGTTCGTTTTTGGATCCGGAATTCTGATTACAATCGTTACTCTGTTGGCAATGCCTGAGAGTAAAGTGATATTTGGTGTGCTTACCCTGAGTGGAAGCTGTATGCTTCTGATGATTCCAATGGAAAAGCTTCTGTTAAAGCTCCGTGCAGAAGCCGGGATTGCGGGAAGCTTTCTGCTGTTCCTGCTTTTTAGAAATGTGAATACAGGTTATTTGGGGTTTGAGAATTGGAATATACTTAAATTACCGGACAGCCTTTATCGAAACTTACTGACTGCGTATCTGGGATTTCCACAGAGAGGATTCTTTTCCACAGACTATTTTTCTCTGCTTCCATGGTTTTTCCTGTTTCTTGTGGGATTTTATCTTTACCGGCTTGTGTTGAAAAAGGATATGATGGAAAAACTGTTCTCATGGAGAATTCCGGTTCTTGATGTGATAGGAAGGCATTCATTATTGATTTATTTATTACATCAGCCCGTGATATTTGGGATTATTAACGAAATTCTTTGACAGATACCCAGACATATTGTATATTTGAAACGATTCCGTGCAGAACGAAGCAGTTGCTGCTAAGACCGCAAGAACAGGATCCGACAATGCAAAATACCGTTGGAGAGCCGGTTATAAATGGCTTCTGCGTGGTGACCGTGAAAATACTGAACGGGTACAACATTTGTATATTGTGGTAGAAAGGAATGCGTGACAGAATATGATTTTAGATGCTTTAACAGATACATTGATTGATGGAATCAAGCTTCTTCCTTTCCTGTTCCTGACCTATGTGCTGATGGAATATATCGAGCATAAGGCGGGCAGTAAGGCAGAGCGTTTTGTGAAGAGATCTGGACGGTTCGGCCCTGTGGTGGGAAGTATTTTAGGGGTGATTCCCCAGTGTGGATTTTCAGCGGCTGCAGCAAACTTTTATGCAGGACGAATTATTACACTGGGAACGTTGATTTCCATTTTCTTATCCACATCGGATGAGATGCTGCCGATTCTGATTTCAGAGAAGGTTTCGCCTGTCCTGATTTTCCAGATACTGGGAATGAAGATTGTGATTGGCATGATTGCAGGATTTGTGATTGATCTGATTCTGCGCCGTGAGGGAAAAGAAGAGAACGGAATGCGCATTGACCATATGTGTGATCATGAGCACTGCCATTGTGATGAGCGGAATATTTTTAAATCCGCACTCGTTCATACTTTACAGATTTTCGTCTTTATTGTAGTGATTTCCTTTGCGCTTAATATTTTGATTGCGCTTGTGGGTGAGGATAAGCTTGGCAGCTTTATGACCTCTGTACCTGCGATCGGCATTCTGTTGTCGGGGCTCATCGGCCTGATTCCGAACTGTGCGGCTTCTGTTGTGATTACACAGCTTTATCTGGAAGGTCTGCTCAGTATGGGATCTATGATGGCAGGGCTTCTTGTGGGATCCGGAATCGGGCTGCTTGTACTGTTCCGGGTGAATGAGGATATGAAGGAGAATTTCAGAATCACAGCTATTCTTTATGCAATCGGTATTGTATGCGGATTCCTGATTGATCTGATCCTATAAAGTAACAGTACAATCCCGTAAATCTATACAAGTTCACTTGGCGAACCGAAGATGAGTCAGGTGAAACCTGTTTCTTTCTGAACAGTAATGTAAAATAAAAACCCGGCACCTGCGTATACAGGATGCCGGGTTTTGTATAGGGAAAAAGGAAGAAGTTAGCAATAATTATAAACTTTTGTAATTGGCTCTCACAATGTCCTGCGCAGGCTTTCCGTAAATATCGTAGCCTTTGTGGGTTGCTGCTTTTTCTAAGGGATATTGCTTGCCTGCCCAGTCCCATAAACAGAAGCCCTGAATCCAGGGGCGCTTGCGACATGCCTCAAACATGGAAATATACCAGTCTTTCTGTTCGTCCAGGTCGACCTCACCGCGCACGGACCAATCGTTCGGTGCCTTGGAGGAATCATGTGTGGACATACAACCGCACTCTGCAAAGAAGAAAGGTTTGTCAAATTTCTTCACAACAGCTTCAATACGATCAAGCTCCTGCTCCCAGCGGTCGGGAGGATAATATCCGCTGGAAGAGATCACATCCACACAATCCCACCAGTCTACGTTATGTTCCTGATATTTGTCAGTATTATAGGTAATCAGACCATGATATATCTTACGAATATCGGCGATGAGCTGACGCCATTCGGCGCTTCTGCGCTGGGGCATTACCATCTCACATCCGGGACTGAACATTTCACATTTGGTCTTCTCGGCAATCTCAGCAAAGTGAAGCTGAAACTTCGTATAGGATGCAAACCAGTTGCACCATTTGGGTTCACAGGGTACATCCTCATCAAAAAAATTAATATGTGCGCGCCAGGTACCGTTCTTGCAATTTACGGTAGGCTTTAAGAAAACATGCAGCCCTTCCTTATGGATATGATTAATCAGGCTGATCAGCTCCTTGTCGGAAACGGTTGCATCAGAAGTAAAATCAATTTCCTCTGACTGGGCAGTCTCCTGAATGGCATTCGGTACCAGCACAATATAATTAGCACCTGTTCCTTCGATTAAATTCTTTAAACTGCTCTTAGCTTCCTTACTGCTAAGACTTCCTTTGGGAGAAAAAGGAGAGAAGGTTATTCCTTTAATAAATTCCATAATCAATTCCTTCCAAAACTATGTAAAAAATATCTTTCATTACTATAAAACTATAGCACCGTAAATAATTATCCGCTATAATATAGTTGCGCAAAAATTGTATAAATCTATTCGTAAGAGGTTTGTGATGCAATACTTATTTGAATACTGTGATAAATTAAAATCGCCTTATGAGGCGTTTTATTATGATACATCCTGTATGCCGTTTCCTATCCGTTCCCACTGGCATTATTTTATGGAAATGATTCTGATGGTGGAGGGAACGGGGCTGATCGACTGTAATGGACGGACTTATGTAGTAGAACCTGGGGATCTGATGATTTTCCCGCCGGAGACATTGCATGCCGTTTATACAGCAACCAACTTTGACCTGAAGTATGAGGTTATCAAATTTGATATCAGCAAATTGTATACCGAAAACAGCTATGCTCCGGAACTGAAGATGATTCTTGAAAGCATCAATAAGAGTCCGGAGGTGGAATTATGCTTTAAGGAAGAAAGGATTCGGGAATGGAAGGCCAGGGAAATCTTCCGTAGATGCCGTGAGGAGATTCAGAAGAAGCAGTTCGGCTATGATATTGTGATTCATAGCCTGATTTCTTCACTGATTGTCCAGATGGTGCGGATATGGTGCGAAAATGGTTTTAACACCGATGCGGCGATGGCGATGAACCTGGAAACAGATTCCATCCGTGGAATCACTTCTTATATCGATGCACATATCGGAGAGCAGATTCGGGTAGAAGACCTAGCAGATATGTGTAACATGAGCTATTCTTATTTTGCAAAGAATTTTAAACAGTATTACGGAAGATCCTGTAAGGAATATATTGAATTTATCCGGATTAATAAAGTAGAGGATCTGCTGTTGTTTACGGATTTTGATCTGAGTTATATTAGTCAGGAGACCGGATTTTCGGACAGCAGTCATCTGATTAAGATTTTTCGGAAATGGAAGGGTGTGACTCCGAAGCAGTTTAAGAAAAATCATGGCAGGTAGGTGGTAACAGTTCAGCCAATCAGTACAATCCGGCAGCTTGTGAATGGGCATGGCTGAACTGTTACGGTAGATGATACAGGTAAGCAATGAGCCATGCCGGAAGCTCGCAGGAAGATGCTGCAAGTAAGCAATGAGCCATGCCGGAAGCTCGCAGACAAGCTGCTTCGCTTCTGCGGCATTCGCCATATTAAAAATAAAAGCAGAGCGTTCTTTGGTGAGCAGACTCCCCACGAAACGCTCTGTTTTATTTTTAGCATGGCTCATAGCGCACAAAAAAAGCACCATCCCCAAGGCTCCTATGTCCTCAAAAATGGTACTTACAGTGGACCGCCAGGGGTTCGAACCCTGGACACCCTGATTAAGAGTCAGGTGCTCTACCAACTGAGCTAGCGGT
>CAVJLN010000039.1:0-26686 GCA_963650485.1 Bacteroidaceae bacterium | reverse complement strand
CCGGCTCGACCGGAATACCTGCGGACTGGTTCTGTGTTCCAAAACCATAAAAGGCGGGCAGGTGCTGAGTGAGTGGATTCGTTCCCGGAATATCCGGAAGTTTTATCATCTTTTTGTAAAGGGAACTGGATTACAGAAAGAAGCCTTAAAAGGGTATCTGAAGAAGGATACGAAAACAAACCGTGTTTCCGTAAGTCGAAATGCTGCAGATGGAGATTACATTGAGACACGATATGAACCCCTTGCAGAATATGGTGACAAGACTCTTGTGGAGGTGGAGCTGATTACCGGAAAGGCCCACCAGATCCGCGCCCATATGGCATCCATCGGACACCCACTGCTTGGGGATTACAAATATGGAGATTGTGAATTCAATGATCAATATAAGAATGGTCTGGGGATCCAAAGTCAGATGCTCTGCGCCTGCCGGCTTGTATTTCCGGAATGTGAGGAAGCCTTTCCTGATTTAAGCAGCCGGACTTTTACGATTCCGGAACCGGAGATATTTAAAAAGTTAAAATTCGTTTGATGAAGCAGAAGGATATTCTATGACTGTTCACAACAGAAAGGAAGAATGACTGATGTCAACATGGAATTCCAGAGGACTTAGAGGATCTACTCTCGAGGACATGATTAATCGGACCAATGAGCGGTACTTGGAGAGTGGATTGGCTCTGATCCAGAAAATTCCGACTCCGATTACTCCCATTAATATTGATAAAAATACAAGACACATTACCTTAGCCTATTTTGACCAGAAGAGTACGGTGGACTATATCGGCGCTGTGCAGGGAATTCCGGTCTGCTTTGATGCCAAAGAATGCGCCGTGGATCGATTCTCACTTCAGAATATCCATGAGCATCAGGTGAAATTTATGGAAGACTTCGAGAAGCAGAGAGGGATTTCCTTTTTTCTCATTTACTATACGCACCGGGATGAGTTCTTTTATCTGCCTTACGAGATTTTCCGTTTTTTCTGGGATCGTTCTTTAGCGGGTGGACGTAAAAGTTTTCTTTATGATGAAATGAACCCGGATTACCGTCTTCCCAAAAAGCATGGCATATTAGTACCATACCTGGACATCCTGCAGAAGGATCTGGAAGAACGGGAGTTGACAAATGAATCATAGTTTCGTATACTAACGGTAGTTTAACGTGCTACTTAGTTAGCACGTTACTATAATAAAGCGTCCGAGATCTATCTAACCCATGAAAAGTAAAGGAAAAGCATGATGAAAAATATTCTATTACATACGCCGGAGGGAGTCCGTGATATTTATGGAAACGAACTGGCCGGCAAGGAACACATCGAACAGGTCATTGGTGAAAAGCTAAGCAGCTTCGGATACGAAAGCATTGAGACACCTACCTTCGAATTTTTTGATGTATTTTCCAAGGAAATCGGTACAACCCCCTCCAAGGAGCTGTACAAATTCTTTGATAAAGAAGGAAATACTCTTGTTTTAAGGCCAGACTTCACCCCATCCATTGCACGGTGTGCTGCAAAATACTATATGGATGAGACACAGCCGATCCGCTTTTGCTATAAAGGTAATACCTTTATCAATACCGGAAGCCTTCAGGGTAAGTTAAAGGAAGTTACCCAGATGGGAGCAGAGCTTATGAACGATGATTCCGTTGAAGCCGATGCCGAAATGATTGCCCTGGTGGTGGAAGCCTTATTGCAGACGGGATTAAAGGAGTTCCAGATAAGTATCGGAGAAGTGGAATATTTTAAGGGACTTTGCGAAGAGGCCGGATTATCTTCAGAAACCTCAGAAGACCTTCGGGAACTGATTTCCGGCAAGAACCTTTTCGGTGCCGAAGAACTGTTAAAGGAACGAAATGTCTGCGTAGAAGAAAGGGAACGTCTGCTTAAGATCTCGGACTTCTTCGGAGCGGCTGAGATTCTGGATGAAGCCGAAAGCCAGGTACATAACGAAACCTCGAAGCAGGCCGTTTTACATCTTAAGAAATTATATGAAGTGCTGAAAGCTTATGGTATAGAAAAGTATGTATCCTTTGACCTTGGCATGCTCAGCAAATATCATTATTATACCGGTGTTATCTTTAAAGCTTTTTCCTATGGTGTCGGCGATGCCATTGTAAAGGGAGGCCGCTATAATAAGCTGCTTGGTTACTTTGGAAAGAGCGCTCCGGCTATCGGCTTTGCCGTTGTGATCGATGATCTGCTTTTATCCTTAGAGCGTCAGAATGGCACCTATCAGGAAAAGCCGGTTGTACAGAAGATTACCTACACCGAAAGCAATTATACGGAAAAGCTGAAAATGGCACAAACCCTTCGCAGCGAAGGTAAACGTGTTGCCCTGATTCCCGAAACGGAAAGAACCGAGGTTTAAATCATGAGTGAAGATCGTTATTTAACATTTGCATTAGGCAAAGGAAGACTTGCCAGTAAAACACTGGATCTGTTAGAACAGATCGGAATTACCTGTGAAGAAATGAAAGACAAGAATACCCGTAAGCTGATCTTTGTAAACGAAGAATTAAAGCTGAAGTTCTTCTTAAGCAAAGCGTTGGACGTTCCTACTTATGTGGAGTACGGAGCTGCGGACATCGGTGTGGTAGGGAAGGATACCATTCTGGAAGAAAACCGCCGTGTCTATGAAGTGCTGGATCTTGGCTTTGGCAAGTGCCGGATGTGCGTATGCGGACCGGCTTCTGCAAGGGAATTGTTACAGCATCACGAGCGGATCCGTGTGGCAAGCAAATATCCGATTATTGCCAAGGATTATTTTTATAACAAAAAGCATCAGACCGTGGATATTATCAAGCTGAACGGATCGGTGGAGCTTGGACCGATTGTCGGACTTTCCGATGTAATCGTGGATATCGTAGAAACCGGATCGACCTTACGTGAGAATGGTCTTGAAGTATTAGAAGAGATCTGTCCGTTATCTGCACGAATGATTGTGAATCAGGTCAGTATGCAGATGGAATCGGAGCGGATTAAGGAACTGATTTCCAAAATGAAAACACTGTGTGAAAATAATTAACGGAAACACCAAGGGAGGAAAGAATCATGCGTATTGTAGAACTGACGGATGAAACGAAAAACAATCTGCTCGAAAGCCTTTTAAAAAGAAGCCCGAACAGCTATGGACAGTATGAAAAGACGGTAAATGACATTATCGAGGATGTCCGTGCAAGAAGGGATTCGGCGCTTTTTGAATATACCCTGAAGTTTGATCATTGTGAAATGAATGCGGAAAAGATCCGTGTCACCAGGGAAGAAATCGACGAGGCTTATGCGCAGCTTGAAGAGAACTTCATCGAGGTGATGAAGCATTCCGCCGAAAACATTCGCAAATTTCATCAGAAACAGATGCACAACAGCTGGATCGTTCCGGAAGATAACGGAACCATTTTAGGACAGAAGATTACGCCCATTTCCATTTCCGGTGTTTACGTTCCAGGAGGTAAGGCTGCTTATCCGTCCAGTGTATTGATGAATGTACTTCCTGCAAAGGTAGCAGGTGTTTCCCGTATTATTATGACAACCCCTCCCGGAAAGGACGGTAAGGTCAATCCCGGAACACTGGTTGCCGCAGACATTGCCGGCGTCGATGAAATTTACAAGGTCGGCGGTGCACAGGCCATAGCTGCAATGGCGTTCGGAACGGAAAGCGTACCGAAAGTCGACAAGATCACAGGTCCCGGTAACATTTTCGTTGCCCTTGCTAAGAAAGCATGTTTTGGTTATGTCAGCATTGATTCCATCGCAGGCCCCAGTGAGATCCTTGTTCTTGCCGATGAAAGCGCAACGCCCCGTTATGTTGCAGCAGATCTGTTATCCCAGGCAGAGCATGACGAAATGGCAAGTGCAATTTTAATTACGACAAGCAGAGAGCTTGCCGACAAGGTATCTAAAGAGGTCGAAGCCTTTACGAAGCAGTTATCCCGTGAGGAGATCATCCGGAAATCCCTGGATCACTATGGATATATCCTCGTTGCCGAAAATATGGAGCAGGCCATTGATGCCGTCAATGAAATTGCATCCGAGCATCTGGAAATTCTGACGAAGAATCCTTATGAAACCATGACAAAGGTAAAGAATGCCGGAGCAATTTTCCTCGGTGAATATTCCTCCGAGCCTTTGGGCGATTACTTTGCAGGGCCAAATCACATTTTACCAACCAACGGCACCGCAAGATTTTTCTCCCCGTTAAATGTGGATGATTTCCTTAAGAAAACCAGTATTATTTCCTATTCCAGAGATGCTTTGGAGAAGGTTCATAAGGAAATCGAACTGTTTGCTGAAAAAGAGGGCTTGACCGCGCATGCAAACTCGATTAAAGTTAGGTTTGAATAGATCTTAAGAAAGGTTGTGAACCGGATGAACAGAACCGCTTCCGTAAAACGCAAAACAAAAGAAACCGATATTTCTCTTTCCATCAACCTGGATGGTTCCGGAAAGTCCGAGATTTCAACTGGTATTGGCTTCTTTGATCATATGCTAGAGGGATTTTCCCGTCATGGATTTTTTGATCTTGACGTAAAGGTTATAGGAGATCTTCAGGTAGACGGACATCATACCGTGGAGGATACGGGAATTGTGCTTGGTACCGCCATCAAGGAGGCTCTTGGAGATAAGAAATCCATCAAACGCTTCGGTTCCTGTATTCTGCCGATGGACGATGCGCTTTGCCTGTGTGCAGTAGATTTGGGTGGCAGGCCTTACTTTAAGATGGATGCACAGATTACGGCGTCTATGGTGGGAAGCTTTGATACTGAGCTGGTACGGGAATTCTTTTATGCCGTTTCCTATACGGCAGGAATGAATCTGCATATCAGGATGCTCGACGGAGTAAATGCCCATCATATCATCGAGGCCATGTTCAAGAGCTTTGCCAAGGCTCTGGATGAAGCCACGAAGAAGGATGAAAGAATTACCGATGTATTAAGTACGAAAGGAAGCTTATAGTTTCAATGGAACAGTTTAAGAAATTTATACCATGCATTTATTTAAAGGATGGCTGTGCCGTAGCAGGCTTTCAAAGCCGGGAGATTGTCAGTGAGAATCCGGTGGAGCTCGCCTGCTTTTACAGTGAATGCAATGCCGATGAAATCCTGGTGTTTGATCTTTCCTGTGATGATTTAAGCCACGAGGCAGCCCTTGATCTTATTAAGGAGATCTGCAGCCGTGCAAACCTTCCGGTCATTGGTGCAGGTAATGTAAAGCGTATGGAAGATATTAAGAAACTGCTTTATGCCGGATGCACGAAAGCGGCATTAAATTATTCCAAAGAGGGCAATATTGAGATTACGAAAGAGGTATCCGATAAGTTTGGCAAAGAAAAGATCGTTGCCTGCATTGCAGCCGCAGAAGAGATCAAGGCCAATGAATCCATTCTCAGCGAATATGTAAACGAAGTTATTCTGATCTCCGAAAAGACGATCAAACAGGCCATCGAAATTTCAAAAATACCTTTTATCGTTACCCTGCCGGAGGTTTCCTTGGATAAGATTTTAGAGCTTTTGTCCGTAGAGCATATTGCAGGAATTACCGGACCTGCGGTCAATGAAAATGCCAGGGAATTAAATGATATTAAGGATCTGTGTTCCGGAAACGGGATTGCAGTCCACACCTTTGAGCCGGAGATTCCCTGGAGTGACCTTAAGAAGAACAGTGATGGTCTTGTACCTGTGATTGTACAAGACTATAAGACCCAGGAAGTCCTGATGATGGCGTACATGAATGAGGAGGCATACCGTGCCACCTTAAAGAGTGGCCGCATGAATTATTTCAGCAGAAGCCGTCAGAGCCAGTGGCTAAAGGGTGAAACCAGCGGTCATTTCCAGTATGTGATGGAAATGAAGGCAGACTGTGACAAGGATACCATTCTTGCCAAGGTTTCCCAGATCGGGGCAGCCTGTCACACCGGTAATTACAGCTGCTTCTTTAATGAAATTATGAAGAAGGAATACTCGGAATCGAATCCGCTTCTGGTATTTGAATCCGTTTTGAATGTGATCAAGGATCGTAAGGTAAATCCCAAGGAGGGTTCCTATACCAATTATCTGTTTGATAAGGGTATCGATAAGATCCTTAAGAAGCTTGGCGAGGAAGCGACGGAAATCGTCATTGCCGCCAAGAATCCGAACGCCAATGAAATCAAGTATGAAATTGCAGATTTTCTGTATCATATGATGGTTCTGATGGTGGAACGGGGTGTTACCTGGGAAGAGATCACCGAGGAACTGGATAAGAGATAAGGAAATGCTTCTTATGATACATATTTGAATGCTCCCGTCATATATTGATAAAAAATGAATGGGACAATATGATGAGTATCAATACCGATAAAAAATTAGAGCTGCTACGGAATATTCGTCTGGAAAACCAGAGGAATCATCAGCTTATGCAGGAACGACAGCACATTTTGGAGGCTTCCTCTTTCAAGGAGGCTTCAACGGGAAACATGGATCGTGGAAAAGGTACTTCTCCGGGTTGGAGAAGCTTGCGGTTTCGGATTTTTGTTTCCTTTTTGTTGTTGGGTGGATTTATTGTTGCCCACAAAATGGAATGGCACTATCGTGACATCGACTGTGATGTGTTCTTACAGCAGATGAATGCGTCCGTATCCTTCGAACAGCTCATGCAGGATGGAAGGAGCTTATTGAACCATGAGAAAGCTTCAGTTAAGTGAAGAAATTTTAATGCAGGTGGAAAAGCCTGCCCGTTATATTGGAAACGAAGTCAATGCCGTCATGAAGAATCCGGACGAAGTAGAGATCCGGTTTGCCATGTGCTTTCCGGATGTGTATGAGATCGGCATGTCCCATCTTGGCATCCAGATTCTTTATGATCTTTTGAATTCCTTTGAGGATGTATGGTGTGAACGGGTATATTCCCCATGGGTGGATCTCGACCGGATTATGAGAGAAAAGCACATTCCACTTTTTGCCTTGGAATCACAGGATCCGATTAAGGAATTTGATTTTCTTGGAATTACAATCCAGTATGAAATGTGTTATACGAATATCTTACAGGTGCTGGATTTATCCGGCATTCCGCTCCTTGCAAAGGACCGTACAGGAGAGGATCCAATTGTCATCGGCGGAGGCCCATGTACCTATAATCCGGAGCCAATCACCGATTTCTTCGACATCTTCTATATCGGAGAGGGGGAAACCCGTTACCGGGAACTCATTGATCTTTATAAGGAATGTAAGAAGAAGGGACTCAGCCGTCAGGACTTTTTACGGAAAGCTGCCTGCATTCCCGGAATGTATGTACCTTCCCTTTACGAGGTTACCTACCATGAGGATGGCACGATTGCGGAGCGAAAGAAGCTTGTTCCGGAGATTCCGGATGTGATTCATAAAGAGCTGGTCAGTGATGTTTCTGAAACGTATTATCCGGAAAAACCGGTCGTTCCGTTTATTAAGGTAACCCAGGATCGAGTTGTACTTGAAATCCAGAGAGGCTGCATCCGTGGCTGCCGGTTCTGTCAGGCAGGACAGTTGTATCGTCCGGTGCGTGAACGAAGCCTTGCGTATCTGGAAGATAAGGCGGTTAAATTATTAAAGAATACCGGACATGAAGAGATTTCCTTAAGTTCCCTGAGTTCAAGTGACTACACCAGGCTTCCGGAGCTTCTGGATTTCCTGATTGACGAATGTGAACGCCGGAAGGTCAATATATCCCTTCCTTCCCTGCGGATTGATGCATTCTCCTTAGATGTCATGAATAAGGTGCAGGACGTCAAAAAGAGCAGTCTGACCTTTGCACCGGAAGCGGGGAGCCAGCGTCTTCGGAATGTAATTAACAAAGGATTGACCGAAGAAGTCATCCTGCATGGCGCCCGCCTTGCCTTTGAGGGCGGCTGGACCAGGGTAAAGCTTTACTTCATGCTCGGGCTTCCTTTTGAAACCGAAGACGATATCTGCGGCATTGCCGAACTTTGTAATAAGATTGCAGCCGAATTTTATGAGACGGTTCCCAAGGAAAAACGAAACGGAAGGGTACAGATCGTTGCAAGCACCTCGTTCTTTATCCCCAAGCCGTTTACCCCGTTCCAGTGGGCACCCCAGTGTACGAAAGAACAGTTTTTAGAAAAGGCCTACCTTACAAGAGCCTCGATCATCAGCCAGTTGAATCAGAAGAGTATCAAATACAACTGGCATGAGGCCGATGTGAGCGTTCTTGAAAGCGTTCTTGCAAGAGGTGACCGGAAATTAAACAAAGCCATTTTACGTGCCTACGAGCGAGGCTGTATCTATGATGCATGGAGTGAATATTATAAGCATGACGTATGGCTTTCCGTCTTTGAAGAATGCGGCATAGATCCGGACTTTTATACAACAAGGCCCCGTGAGGATGATGAAATTTTCCCCTGGGATTTCCTGGACTGCGGCGTAACCAAAGAGTTTCTTTTACGGGAATGGCATAAGGCGCAGGAGGAGACCGTAACCTTAAACTGCAAACAGCAGTGCAATGGATGCGGTGCAGCCAAATATCATACGGGAATCTGTATGGAACCACGTACCAGTAAAGGAGCAGAAGGATAAGTAATGAAGGTCAGAGTAAAGTTTTCAAAATACGGTCCGGTGAAGTTCATCGGGCATCTGGATGTGATGCGCTATTTCCAGAAAGCCATCCGCAGGGCAGAAATTGATGTAGCCTATTCCGAAGGATTTTCTCCGCATCAGAAGCTTTCCTTTGCGGCTCCGTTATCGGTTGGTCATACAAGCAGCGGAGAATACTTTGATCTGGAGCTTTGCAGCTTAAACAGTACCGAAGAATTAAAGGCGGCTTTACAGTCTGCCATGGTAGAGGGAATCGATATTCTTGATGTCCGGCTTTTGGATGATACCGAGGGCAATGCCATGGCAAGTGTGGAGGCGGCATCCTATTATGTAACCATTCGTGACGGCATCGTGCTTCCGGATGGATTTATGGAAAAGCTGCTTGCCTTTTATATGCAGGAGCATATCCCTGTTGTGAAGGAAACCAAGCGTGGTCATAAGGAAATCAATTTAAAGGAAAGCATTTATGAGCTGGCTGTGGTATCGTGTGCGCTCGGAAAAGCAGATGAAGAAGTGAAGGAACGGATTTATATGAAATTAAATGCCAGCAGCGGCGGAAATATTAAGCCGGGCTTTGTGCTCGAGAGCTTCTGTAATTCCATTTCCTATGAAATACCGCCATTTGGTTATACGGTCCACAGAATTGAAACCTATCGGGAACGGGAAGGAGAGTTCGTACCACTGTTATGGGAAAAATCATAGTCATTCGTAAAGCAGACCAGATTCTGGTTTTTACTTTTTCGGATTACCGGCCGGATGCACTGCAGGTGTTCTTTGCTCCCGGAAAAGGAGATCTGGTCGGGAATGTATATGTAGGGCGGGTGGATCGCGTGTTGCCGTCCATGGGGGCTGCCTTTGTATCCGTGCGCAAGGATCAGAATGTGTATCTTCCCCTTTCACCGGAGGTTTCCCTGAAAGCAGGAGATGAAATTCTTATCCAGATAGAACGGATGGGCATGGGAGACAAGCTTCCGACTGCCAAAACTGATATTGACCTGGTCGGTCGTTACAGTATCTGCCGTGTAAACGGGAAAGGCATGCATTTTTCGAAAAAACTGTCCCCTTCGGTGGTTACCTCCTTTAAAAAAGCTTTATCGGAAAGAGGAATGCCCGGTAGACGTGACTTCGGTTTTACGATCCGTACGAACACGGAAGGCTTGAAAGACTATAAAGAAGCCTTTCTCGAAATGGAAGAACTGATCAGAAACGCAGCAAGAATCAGGGAATCTTCTTCCCACCGGAGCATTTACAGCTGTCTGTATCAGGACACACCGGAATACCTTTCCTATATCAAAGGAATTCCACTTTCTTCTTATGAAGAGATCGTGACGGAGGATACTGGAATTTATGAGGAGCTGCAAAAGCTGTTCCCAGCCGAAAAGCTCCGGCTTTATACCGATGCATCCTATCCGCTTGAAAAGCTGTATTCCATTTCCGCTCATTTAAAGGAAGCGCTGTCCGAAAAGGTCTGGCTGAAAAATGGTGGTTATCTGATCATCCAGAAGACCGAAGCCATGACGGTCATTGATGTGAATTCCGGAAAAGGAAGTGAGAAAAAGGGTAATTGCAAGGAAGACATGGTGTTTGCCATGAACTGTGAAGCGGCTGCGGAAATTGCCCGTCAGTTACGGCTGCGGAATCATTCCGGTATCATCGTAGTCGATTTTATCAATATGGAAGAAGAAATGCATAAACAGCAGTTGCTGACCCGTTTCGACCAGTTTCTTAAGGCGGACAGACTGCCAAGCCGTGTCATAGATCTGACGCCGTTAGGAATTGTAGAGGTCACCCGCAAAAAATTTAATAAGCCATTAAAAGAAATGCTTGACAATATAGAAATTTAATGATATTTTAGTTAAGTATGCCGCGTAGCGAGGTAGAAGTGTGTTTTCAGGACTTCCTGAATCACCACCGAAGCTAGCGAGTAAACCATTTATGGTTAGTATAGGAGGTGCCATATGTACGCAATCATTGCAACAGGTGGAAAGCAGTACAAAGTTTCCGAAGGAGATATCATCAAGGTTGAAAAGCTTGATGCGGAAGCAGGAGCTACTGTAACATTTGACCAGGTTGTCGCTGTAAGCGATAAGGAGCTTAAGGTTGCCGGTGATGTAGCGAACGCAAGCGTAACTGCAACTGTTATGGAACAGGGCAGATATCGTAAGGTGATCGTTTACAAGTATAAGAGAAAAACCGGTTATCATAAGAAGAACGGTCACAGACAAGCATACACTCAGGTTAAGATTGAAAAGATCAACGCATAGTATGCATAGAAACAGGTTAAGATGACAACAGTAACCATTTTACAATCGAAAGACGGGGAATACAAAGGCTTTGTCTGTGCGGGACATGCAGGCTATGCCAATTCCGGCAGTGATATCGTGTGTGCCGCGATTTCTGTTCTGGTAATTAATACCATTAATTCTCTGGAGCAGTTGACGAAGGCGGCCCTTGATGTCGAAACGGAAGAAACCGACGGATACATATCCTGTCAGTTTAAGGAGCCTTTAAACGAAGCACAGCAGCTGTTAATGGATTCCTTTGTTCTGGGGATTGAACATGTCGTAGATGGCTATGGCAGTCAGAAGAAATTCTTGAAATCAAAGAAATATTGTGAACTGAAATTTAAGGAGGTGTAAACCATGTTAAATATGAACCTTCAATTTTTCGCTCATAAGAAGGGTGTTGGTTCTACCAAGAACGGTAGAGATTCCGAATCCAAGAGATTAGGTGCGAAAAGAGCTGACGGACAATTCGTAAAAGCAGGTAATATTTTATACAGACAGCGCGGAACTAAGATTCATCCCGGTATCAACGTTGGACGTGGCGGTGATGATACACTGTTTGCATTAGTTGATGGAGTGCTTAAGTTCGAAAGAAAAGGAAGAGATAAGAAACAGGCTTCCGTTTATCCGGTAGAGAAATAGTACAAAAATGATCAGGCTTCAAACATTTCCGTTTGAAGCCTTTTCCAATTAAGGAGGCAGGTCATGTTTGCAGATAGAGCCAGAATAATCGTAAGAAGCGGAAAAGGCGGAGACGGTCATGTATCCTTCCGCAGAGAAAAATATGTACCAAGCGGAGGCCCCGATGGCGGCGATGGCGGTCATGGCGGCAACGTGATTTTAGAGATCGATGACGGCTTAAACACTCTCGCAGATTATCGTCACGTGCGGAAATATCATGCAGAAGATGGCGAAAACGGAAACAAGAAGAAGTGCCGTGGCAAAGACGGTGCGGATATCATTTTAAAGATGCCGGAAGGAACCGTTGTAAAAGAAGCCGAAAGCGGTAAGGTTATTACCGATCTTTCCGGAGAGAACCGCCGTTTTGTCCTGCTGCGGGGCGGCAAGGGCGGCAATGGCAATCATCATTACGCAACGAGCACCATGCAGGCACCAAAATATGCCCAGCCGGGGCAGCCTGCCAAAGAAATGGAGCTTTTATTGGAACTTAAGGTAATCGCAGATGTCGGCCTTGTAGGATTCCCGAATGTAGGGAAATCCACCTTCCTTACGAAGGTTTCCAATGCCCGTCCGAAGATTGCCAACTATCATTTCACGACCTTAAATCCGCATCTGGGTGTTGTGGATTTGGAAGATGCCAAGGGATTCGTCATTGCAGACATTCCGGGACTCATCGAAGGAGCTTCCGAGGGTGTCGGACTTGGATTTGAATTCTTGCGTCACATTGAACGAACCAAGGTCATGATCCACATTGTGGATGTGGCATCGATCGAGGGAAGAGATCCGATTGCAGATATTTATGCAATCAATAAAGAACTGGAAAATTACAATCCCGAAATTGCAAAACGGCCGCAGGTCATTGCCGCAAATAAGACGGATATGATTTTTATACAGGAAGGCGAAGAGAATCCGGTAGAACGTCTTCGCAAAGAGTTTGAGCCGAAGGGAATCAGGGTTTATCCGATTTCTGCCTTAAGCGGAGAGGGCATCCGTGAGCTGCTTTATGAGGTTCGCCATATGCTTGATGGCATCGATGAAAAGCCCATCGTCTTTGAGCAGGAATTCTTCCCGGAATATATGCTGACCGATGGTGATGAGCCCTACAGCGTAACCTATGATGAAGAAGCGGATGAATATGTGGTCGAAGGCCCACGTATCGAAAAAATGCTTGGTTATACCAATCTTGAATCGGAAAAGGGCTTTACCTTCTTCCAGAATTTCCTGAAGTTAAACGGTATTTTGGAACAGTTAGAGGAACTTGGTATTCAGGAGGGAGACACCGTGAGAATGTACGGTCTTTCCTTTGATTATTACAAATAGGAGAACTTGATGATGACAAGTAAGCAGCGTGCATATTTAAAAGGACTGGCAATGAATATTGAGCCGGTCTTCCAAATTGGCAAGTCCGGACTTACCCCTGAGGTTACCGAGGCCGTCCGTGAAAGCTTTAACCGGAAAGAGCTTGTAAAGCTTGCCGTTCTTAAAAACTGCATGGAAGATCCCAATGCCATGGCACAGATTCTTGCAGAAAGAACCGGCTCCCAGGTGGTACAGGTGATCGGGAAAAAGATTGTACTTTACAAAGAGAACAAAGATCACAAAAAAATCGAATTACCCAGATAAACCGGAGAAAACCAATGAAATCTGCTGATATTAAAAAGATCCGAAAAAAAATGGAAAAAGTACTGGATAACACGCGTTTTGAGCATACACTCGGTGTTGCCTACACGGCAGCCTGTCTGGCCATGCGTTATGACGTAGATATAACAAAAGCGCAGATCGCAGGTCTTCTTCATGACTGCGCCAAGTGCCTTACAAATGAAAAACGAATTTCCATCTGTAAGAAGCATAATATCCAGATGAATGAAGCTGAGCTTAAGAATCCGCAGCTTCTTCATGCCAAGGTAGGAAGCTTCCTTGCCATGGAAGAGTTCGATATTCACGATCAGGATATCATCAATGCGATTCTAAATCATACGACCGGAAGACCGGATATGAGTCCGTTAGAGAAAATTATTTATATTGCAGATTATATCGAGCCGGGAAGAAAGCAGGCACCGAACTTAACGTCGATTCGGAAGATGGCATTTAAGGATCTTAACAAGGCTCTGCTGATGATTCTGGAAGATACGCTTTCTTACCTGAAAAGTACCGGCAGCGTTGTCGATGCCATGACACAGAAAACCTATGATTTTTACAGTCAGTATTCATAAAGGAGGATTCCATGGGAAAGTTAACCATAGAAGAAATTAAAAAGATGGCAGGTCTTGCGATCGAAGCATTGGAAGATAAAAAGGCAGAAGATATCCGCGTAATCGATATCAGTGAGGTATCTGTTCTTGCCGATTATTTCCTAATTGCAAGCGGAAAAAACCGCAATCAGTTACAGGCGCTTGCCGATGAAGTGGAAGAGAAGCTCGGCCGTGCCGGATATCCGATGAAGCAGTCCGAGGGCTATGACAGCGCCAACTGGATTCTTCTTGATTTTGGTGATATCATGATTCATCTGTTTGATCAGGAGAACCGTCTGTTCTATGATCTTGAACGGATCTGGCGGGACGGAAAGCAGATCAATCCGCAGACCCTTCTTCCTGAATAATTTCCATTCAAATAACTGTTTTGTTATGTAGGGGCGTTGTCTTTTCCAAGCAACGCCTCTTATACTCTTTACTATGCCTCATCACCTGATTTTCCGCCGGCATACATATAAAACGTAATAAGATACAGTCCGCAGATCCCGACGATGGCATAAATGATTCTGGAAACCCAAGAAAGGCTGCCAAAAATAAAAGCAATGAGATCGAAGGAAAAGAAGCCGATCAATCCCCAGTTAACTGCACCGATAATCGCAATGGTTAATGCGGTACAATCTAATGCTTTATTATTCATTATTGAAAACCTCCTTTCATTCAATGAATATTTTCCCCTATTTTTGTATAAATATAATTGACAATAACAGGAATTTGCGATACTATAACGTGTAAATAAATTTTCGGTTATTTTTTTGACCGATAAAAGGAGGAAATTATTATGAAAAAATGGATGAGTTTATTACTCGTTGCCGCAATGACCATGTCCCTTCTTGCTGGTTGTGCAGGAAGCAGTACAGGCAGCACGGACAACACAGACACTGAAAGTGCAGCAGAGACTACAGATACCGATGATGCTGCAGGCACAGATGATACGGCAAGCACAGATGACACAACAGCCGCAGCTTCCGGTGAAACCTTCAAAATCGGTGGTATAGGACCGGTGACCGGTGGAGCTGCCGTATATGGTATTGCAGTTAAGAATGCAACAGAACTTGCAATTAACGAAATCAATGCTGCCGGCGGAATTAACGGTTATCAGGTAGAATTCAACTTCCAGGATGATGAGCTTGATAATGAAAAATCTGTAAATGCCTACAATACTTTAAAGGACTGGGGCATGAACATTTTAGTAGGAACCGTTACCAGCGGATGCGCTATTGCAGTTGCTGCTGAAACCCAAAATGACAATATGTTCCAGATCACTCCTTCCGGATCCTCTGTAGATATTGTTAATGGAAATGACAATGTTTTCCAGGTATGCTTTACTGACCCGAATCAGGGTGTTGGTGCAGCACAGTACATCGGCGAGAACAAACTGGCTACTAAGGTAGCAGTCATTTATGACAGCTCTGATGTATATTCTTCCGGAATCTATACCAAGTTTGCTGAAGAAGCAGCAAATCAGGATTTCGAAATTGTAGCTGCAGAAGCATTTACTGCAGATAATAAAACCGATTTTTCCGTACAGCTTTCCAAGGCTCAGGAGGCAGGTGCTGATCTGGTATTCCTTCCGATCTATTATACAGAAGCATCCTTAATTCTTGCTCAGGCAAATGCAATGGGCTATGCTCCGAAGTTCTTTGGCTGTGATGGACTTGACGGTATCCTTGGTGTTGAAAACTTTGATGCATCCTTAGCTGAAGGCGTTATGCTGTTAACACCTTTCGCAGCTGATGCAGAGGATGATGCAACCAAGAACTTTGTATCCGCTTATGAAGCAGCTTACGGTGAAACACCAAATCAGTTTGCGGCTGATGCTTATGATGCAGTATACATTGTAAAGGCTGCCATTGAGAAGAGTGGTGCAACACCTGCAGACGGTGTGTCCGGAATCTGTGATAAGTTAAAGAGCGTTATGACCGAAATTACTTATGATGGTCTTACCGGTTCTGGCATGAGCTGGGCTGCTGACGGTACTGTAAATAAAGCGCCTAAGGCAATGGAAATTAAGAATGGGGAATATTCTTTAATCCAGTAGTTTTACGCAAGGATATACCTTAACAAAGCTTAAGAATGAATCCAAAGAGGGATGTTGTGAACCAGCATTCCTCTTTTTAATATGAAAATGTAAAATCTATTACAAAATACACCATTTCACTCTTGCAATGCGTTAAAGTAATTTGGTATAATATTATGAATGTTTTATTAAGGTATTTATTATACTTTCACATAAGAAAGGACAGGATTTGTTATGAGTTTTATATCCTACTTAATCAATGGAATCAGTTTGGGAAGCGTATATGCAATCATTGCGCTTGGCTATACCATGGTTTACGGCATTGCGAAAATGCTGAATTTTGCCCATGGTGATGTCATTATGATCGGAGCCTACACCATTTTTGCAACGGTGAGCATGGCTGGCCTGCCGCCGGCACTTGGGATTTTTCTTTCGGTAGTGCTTTGTACGGTACTCGGTATCACGATTGAAGCAATTGCATATCGTCCACTGCGTCAGGCATCCTCATCACTGGTTGTTCTGATTACTGCAATTGGCGTCAGCTATTTCCTGCAGAATATTGCATTACTTATTTTCGGAGCGAATACCAAGGCATTTACCTCAGTTGTCAACGTTCCGGGGCTTTCTCTTGCAGGAGGACAGATTACCATCAGTGGAGAGACGATCGTAACCATTTTGTCCTGTATCGTCATTATGATCGGGTTAAACTTATTTGTGAATAAAACCAAAGCAGGACAGGCAATGCTTGCAGTTTCCGAGGATAAGGGCGCTGCTCAGCTTATGGGGATCAATGTAAACGGAACTATTTCCCTGACCTTTGCGATTGGCTCTGCATTGGCAGCCATTGCAGGTATGCTGTTATGTTCTTCTTATCCGGCATTAACTCCGTACACCGGCTCCATGCCAGGTATCAAAGCCTTTGTCGCTGCCGTATTTGGTGGAATCGGTTCGATTCCCGGTGCGCTGATCGGTGGAATTATTCTTGGAATCATTGAAATTTTAAGTAAAGCATATATTTCTTCCCAGCTATCTGATGCCATTGTATTTATGGTACTGATTATTGTTCTTCTGGTGAAGCCTACCGGTATTCTTGGCAAGAAGATTCAGGAAAAGGTATAAGGAGGAGCAGAATATGAAAATCAAAATGACGAAAAATCTTCGTGATAATTTAATTACTTATGGAATTGTTATCGTTGCATTTATCATTGTAGAGATCATGATGGCAACCGGTAATATTTCGAGCCTTATGAAAGGACTTCTGGTTCCTTTGTGTGTCTATGTAATTATGGCGGTTTCTCTTAATTTAACTGTTGGAATTTTGGGAGAGTTAAGCCTTGGACATGCAGGCTTTATGTGTGTCGGTGCATTTACCGGAGCGTTTTTCTCCAAATGTATGGAGAATGTGATCACCGTAGGCCCCTTACGTTTTTTCCTCGCCCTCCTCATTGGCGCCGTATCGGCCGGACTCATCGGTTTCCTGATTGGCATGCCGGTATTGCGGTTAAAGGGCGATTATCTTGCTATTGTAACGCTTGCCTTTGGTGAAATTATCAAAAACATTATCAACGTTTTGTATATTGGCAAGGATTCCAATGGACTGCATTTTTCCATGAAGGATGCGGTTGCCCTCAATATGGAAACGGATGGACAGATTATCATTAACGGTGCGCAGGGAATTACCGGTACACCGAAGGATTCCAATTTTGTAATTGGGTTTGTCCTGATTTTGATTACCTTATTTATTGTACTGAATCTGATCCATTCCAGAGACGGACGTGCAATTATGTCTATCCGTGACAATTTAATTGCAGCAGAATCTGTCGGGATTAATATCACGAAATATAAGCTCATGGCTTTTTCCATATCCGCAGCTTTAGCCGGAATCGGCGGTGTACTTTATGCCCATAATTTAAACAGCCTTATGGCAACTCCCAAAAACTTCGGTTATAACATGTCCATTACAATTCTGGTGTTCGTTGTACTTGGCGGCATTGGTAATATCCGCGGATCTATTATTTCAGCCGTTGTATTAACTCTGCTTCCGGAGCTTCTGCGTGGACTGAACGATTACCGTATGCTGATTTATTCCATCGTTCTGATTGTCATGATGCTCTTTAACTGGAGTCCGAAGTTCATCACCTTACGCGAGAAGTATTCCTTAAAGAGACTTTTCCGCAAGAACGCAAAGGAGGGAAAATAACATGTCCACACTATTAGATGTTAAAGATTTAAGTATCTCTTTTGGCGGTCTTCATGCCGTGGATGACTTCAATATATCAATCCAAAAGGGGCAGTTATATGGACTGATCGGTCCGAACGGTGCCGGTAAGACAACGGTATTTAATCTGCTCACTGGTGTTTATAAGCCCAGTGAAGGCAAGATATTACTGGATGATGTAGATATTACCGGAAAGAGTACCATCGAGATTAACAAAGAGGGAATTGCCCGTACCTTCCAGAACATACGTCTGTTCAAGGAGTTATCTGTACTGGACAATGTTAAGGTAGGACTTCATAATCATTATAAATATTCCACCATGGAAGGGATTCTTCGTCTGCCCAGATATTACCAAACGGAAAAGGCGATGAACGAACATGCCTTAGAGCTTCTTAGGGTGTTTGACCTGGATCAGGAAGCAAATTTTCTGGCCTCCAACCTTCCTTATGGAAAGCAGCGTAAACTTGAAATTGCAAGAGCGCTGGCGACCGAACCCAAGCTTTTGCTGTTAGATGAGCCGGCAGCCGGCATGAACCCGAATGAAACACAGGAATTAATGGATACCATCCGTTTTGTTCGTGATCACTTTGATATGACGGTATTGCTGATTGAGCATGATATGAAGCTGGTATCCGGAATCTGTGAAGAACTTACGGTTCTTAACTTTGGCCGTGTACTTGCACAGGGTGCAACCAGTGATGTTTTAAATAATCCTGAAGTAATTACTGCTTATCTCGGTGAATAGTTTTACATTAATTTGGAATTTATGGTAACTATTCAGAACTCCATTCGCAAAACCGCTGTTTCACAGCTTATGTTTTGCTCATGTAGTTACTTCGCCATATAAATTATGTCAAATGTCCTTACGAATGCAAGCATTCGACGTCCATGTTGCCATAATTTGCATGGCTCTGAATAGTTACAATTTATGAATAAACGGATACTTAGATGAGGAGGATTTTAACATGTCCATGTTGGAAATCAAAGATTTAGAAGTATATTATGGCATGATACAGGCGATTAAAGGGGTTTCCTTCGACGTAAATGAAGGAGAAGTAATCGCATTAATCGGAGCGAATGGTGCAGGAAAAACAACCATTCTTCATACCATTACCGGCTTACTTAATGCAAAGAACGGATCCGTTTGGTTTGAAGGAAAAGACATCACCAAGGTACCGGCTCATAAAATTGTTTCTATGGGAATGGCACATGTACCGGAAGGAAGAAGAGTATTTGCCAACCTTACGGTTCTGCAGAACCTCAAAATGGGAGCTTATACCCGCAAAGATAAGAATGAGATCGACCAGACACTGGAAAATATCTACAAACGTTTTCCGCGTCTTAAGGAACGGCAGAACCAGCTTGCCGGAACCTTAAGCGGTGGCGAACAGCAGATGCTTGCTATGGGACGGGCTTTAATGTCTCATCCCAAAATCATTCTCATGGATGAACCTTCCATGGGACTTTCTCCGATTTTTGTAAATGAAATTTTTGATATTATTAAAAGTGTCAGTGCCAGCGGAACCACGGTATTACTGGTCGAACAGAATGCGAAGAAGGCATTGTCCATCGCAGATCGTGCTTATGTTCTTGAGACCGGTAAGATTGTCTTATCCGGTAAAGCAAGTGATCTGTTAAACAATGATTCCATTAAAAAAGCATATCTTGGAGAATAAACAGCTTATGTATGCGGAGACGATCTATTATAGTTATATTAAATAAATGTAACTATTCAGAACCACATTCGTAAAACCGCTGCTAATGCAGTTTGAGTTTTACTCATGGGGTTACTTCGCCATATAAATCATGGCGTATGTCCGCTTGAATGCAAGCATTCATCGTCCATACTGCAATAATTTGCATGGCTCTGAATAGTTACAAATAAATATCAGGAAGGGTGAATGCGATGGAAAAGAATATCGTAATTACAATTGCCAGACAGTACGGAAGCGGCGGACGTACCATCGCCCAGATGTTGTCAGAGCGTATGGGGATTCATTACTATGATAAGGAGCTATTAAAACTGGCTTCGGAAGATAGTGGTATTAATGAAGATCTGTTCCGGAATGCCGATGAGCAGGTTAAAGCAACCCAGCTTTTTAAGATTGCACACAGTATCTATAAGGGAGAACTGATTCCTCCGGAAAGCGACGATTTTACTTCCATGGAAAATCTGTTTAATTATCAGGCAAAAATTATTAAGAAGCTTGCCGAACAGGACGAATCCTGTATTATCGTTGGCCGTTGTGCAGAATATGTTTTAAAAGACTATGATAATGTCCTAAGTGTTTTCATCCATGCACCACACGAATATTGTATGGAGCAGGCTGCAAAGAAGCATAGCATGGATTCCAGAGAATTAGAGCGTTATATACAGAAGATCGACAAGCATCGTGCCGATTATCACAAGTATTATACCGGACTTGACTGGGCCGATGCCCGAAACTATGATCTGTGTCTCGACAGTTCTAAGCTTGGCTTCGAACGCTGCGTACAGGAGATTATTTCTTATATTAATGTGAGATTCAACTAGTACATCGTTTCATAAATAACTGGTCTAATCACGCAGCAACTAAAAGGCACATCCATATACCGAAATAAATTTACGGTTAAGGATGTGCTTTTCATGTCATAGGACGATATATTTTATCATTACTTATCATTATTTCTTATCGCACAATGTAATTAAGTCTTGTCTTACTTCATGACACGGAATACGCCAAATACCTTGCCTAGGATCTGACAGTCATCCACGATAATCGGATCCATCGTGTCATTCTCCGGTTGAAGACGGATATGTCCATTTTCCTTATAGAAAGTCTTCACAGTAGCAGAATCGTCAATAAGTGCAACAACCGTATCTCCATTACGAGCGGTATTGCAGGCGTTCACAAAGATCTGGTCTCCACTGAAAATTCCAACGTTAATCATAGAATCGCCCTTCACCTTCAGGACAAAAGATTCTCCCTGTGGAACCAGTTCTGCGGGGACCGGAAAATAACTGTCAATATTCTCTTCTGCAAGAATTGGAGTTCCGGCAGCAACCTGTCCGATAACCGGAAGGCTGACCATCTCGGTACGGACCATCTGAAAATTATCATCACAAATCTCAATGGCACGCGGCTTCGTAGGGTCACGGCGGATATAGCCATTCTTCTCAAGAGTCTCCAAATGAGAATGTACTGAAGAAGTGGAACGGAGATTCACAGCCTCACAGATCTCACGTACTGCAGGCGGATAACCGCGCTTTAATATTTCTTCCTTAATATAATCTAAAATTTCCTGTTGCTTGGCACTGATCTTACCGTATCCCATCAAAAACCTCCTTAATAAAATAAACCTGTAGTTACACTTATTTATAGTATAGCATAGATTCCTGTACAAGGCAAACGTATATTCCGAAAAAATGTTCGATCATTTTTCTTAAAAGTATTGACATGCGAAAATATGTTCGATATAATCCAAACATAGATACAGAACAGTTGTTCACAACAGATGTTCGATATGGTCGAACAGACGAGAAGAGAGGAACCCGGTATGAACACATCCAGCGAAAGAAGAAGTGAGAGAAGAATCCGTATGAACCGCATGAAGAGAAGAAGAGAGCTCCACAAGCACATCCTGACATTTGTTCTGACCTTCGTACTTGTCATCACCTGTTCGATGATGTTCTTTACTGTGAAGACGAAGGCACAGAACAATGATGAAACTATTTACTATAAATATTATAAGAGTATTACCGTAAGCAGGGGAGATTCTCTCTGGACGTACGCTGCGGAATACGCAGATGAAGATTATTATGACAGCTACCAGAACTATATTGATGAAGTTCTTCAGATAAATGGTCTTTCCAGTGAAGATATTATCACCGGCCAGCATCTGGTTATTCCTTATTACAGTGCGGAATTTGTTGGCTAGAAAATCATTATCAACTTATTAAGTTCTGAATAGTTTTTGTAACTATTAACCTATTCATGCAGTTTAGGATGATAATTTTCCCTTAACTGTACTGCTTTAGCGGCACTACGTTTCCTATAATCGTTCTGTGCTGCGTAATGCTTCCGGGTAGTATTAACGTCCTTATGCCCCAGAACATCGGCAACAAGATAAATATCCCCCGTTTCCTGATAGAGAGCCGTACCATAAGTACTGCGCAGCTTATGAGGAGTAATATGTTTCAAGGTGGTTACCCGTGAAGCATATTTTTTCACCAGATTTTCAACTGCCCGAACGGAAATTCGACGATTCTGTAAGGATAAGAATAATGCTTCTTCATGTCCCTCACAGGGAATAATACGATGTCGTTGTTCCAGATAGTCCAGTAAAGCATCCTGTACCTCATCTCCAAAATAAACAACCGTTTCATAACCGCCTTTTCGACGGATTTTAATGCCATTATTTTTGAAATCCACATCATTTAGGTCAAGGCCAACACATTCCGATACTCGAATTCCGGTTCCGAGAAGAAGGGTTAATAACGCCACATCACGGATTCGTGTTTTCTGATGATAAACCAGTTCCCGTTTTGTCAATTTGTCACCATCTTCAACCTGATCCAGTAAAGTTGCAACCTCATCTGCATCCAGACGAATGATTTCTTTTTCATGCAGCTTTGGCAGCGGAACCAACGCCGCCGGGTTAGTTTTGATCTGTTCCAAGGTAAAGAAGTAATTATAAAAGCTCTTCAAGGCAGATAATTTCCTTTTTTTGCCTCGTTCATCATTGGTAATTTCTTTTCCATTTTTATTGTAAAGAGAAAGATATTCCATATATTCTTCGATATCTTCCTTGGTAATATTATCAAGAAAGGTCAATGGAAAATCTGTAATTTCCATTTTTTTACAATATGAATTGTTCTCGTGCATAAATTCAAAAAATACTCTTAAATCATACGCATAGGCAAGACGTGTGCGGGAAGAAGTATAATCCTGAATTCCCCGGAAAAACTGCTTGCAAAAAGGTGGGAGAGTTGTAAGCACCTCCCGCATTTTCAGAGTGTTTATATTATTTTGTTCATCATGATAATTTTTGTTCTTTTCCATAAGGCACTATTCCTGATCATTCCTCTATGAGATAGTCATCAAATCCATTTAAAATAGCAGTAAACATGCGATCCTTCACTCCCGGGTTTTCACGGTTGAGACTGCGTAAAAGATTCTTGATATATTCCCGGCGGGTATAGCCATCTGCCGGACAGGGACTTTTGACAACCGGAATCTGATTTTTATTGACAAAGCCTATGACATCTGCTTCATTCATATAAATTAAGGGACGGATGACCGTCAGATTCATCCGGTCCAGATGGGTTACCGGTGAGAAAGTGTGAAATCTACCCTCATATATCAAGGACATCAGCATTGTTTCCACGACATCATCCTTATGATGAGCGTACGCCACCTTGTTACAGCCAAGCTCCTTGATCGCCTGGTTTAACGCACCTTTCCGCATTTTAGCACAAAGAGAACAGGGATTGGACTCTTTTCTTTTTTCAAAAACAATGGAAGCAATCTCTGTTGAAACAATCGTATAAGGAACGTCCATACGTTCACACATTTCTTTGATTTTACTTAAATCCAGATTATCAAACCCAAGGTCTACTGTAACTGCATGGATATGAAAGGGATACGGATAAAATCGCATCAGCGCATGCAGGCCGTTTAATAAAGTAAGACTATCCTTGCCACCGGAAATGCCAACTGCGATGGTATCGCCATCTTCAATCATATGATAATCGTCCACCGCCTTGCGGATCGGACTTAAAATTTGCTGTAATGTCATAATTAATTCCTTTATTTGCGGCTTTTATCCTGCCAGTAACAGGTATAATATATATTTTACCATAAAATAAATATAAACCATAGTATATTTATGTTAAAAATGCTATACTGAATCTATTGGTAAATACTAGTCAGGCAGGAGAGATGTATATATGAAAATCAAATTTAACAGAAAGATGATTACAACTGGAATTGTTGCATTTCTGGTAATTGCAGCTTCCATCTGTTTTTATTATCTGATATTCCGCAGTGAAGCATTTTCAGCAAAAATTAATGCCTTTTTTTCTATTTTAAGCCCGGTTATTTATGGAATTATCATTGCGTATCTGTTAACCCCTATTGTAAATTATATTGAGCGTAGACTTCTAACTCCGTTATTTACAAGGAAAGTCCCGGAGATCACTACGAAAAAGAAAAAATATATGCGTGTAATCTCTGTCATTCTTTCCCTGTTTCTGATTGCTTTACTCCTTTATGCTTTTATCAGCATCATTGTACCGGAAGTAAGTCGCAGTATTATTGCCATTTCCTACCAGTTTCCGTATTATATACGAAACCTGACCAAGTTCTCCAATAAGCTGCTGCAGGATAATCCAACTCTTAATAATTTATTTATTCAATTTGTAGATGATTACTCCGGAGAATTTTCTAATTTTTTAAACAAAACCATTATCCCTCAGATGCAGGAAATTTTAAAACATATTTCGCTAAGTTTACTCAGTTTTTTAAAAACTCTATGGAATGTGGTTATCGGTGCAATTATATCTGTTTATGTGCTTTTTAATAAAGAATTATTTGCCGGACAGGCAAAAAAGATTGCATATGCCTTGCTAAATACCGATCATGCTAATATTTTCATTAAGGATATCCGTTTTACCAGCCAGACCTTTATTGGATTCCTGAGTGGCAAAATCATTGACTCCATTATTATTGGAATTTTGTGCTTCATTGGTTTATCCGTTTTAAAAATGCCTTACGCTATTTTGGTAAGTGTAATTGTTGGAGTTACCAATGTGATTCCATTTTTCGGGCCTTACCTTGGTGCAATTCCAAGTGCATTACTTATTTTACTGGTTAATCCTCTAAAGTGTCTATATTTCATTATTTTTATTATCATACTTCAGCAGCTGGATGGTAATGTCATCGGGCCTAAGATTTTAGGACAATCCACAGGCTTATCCGGATTTTGGGTTATTTTTTCCATTACCATTTTTGGAGGCTTATGGGGCGTGGCCGGTATGATTGTGGGAGTTCCTCTCTGGGCCGTTATTTATGCTCTTGTAAAGCGATCCATTGGACGAAAATTAAAGAATAAAGGTCTGCCTTCCGAAACCAGGGAATACTTAAACGTAGAAAAAATTAAAGGCAGGGAATTTATTATGTTGGATTCTGATACTGCCAAAAAATCCAACAAGAAAATCAAACAAACAAATAAACATTCGAATACTCCTGAGTCGTCAAATGTATTCGATCAGAAAACCGAACAGGAATCTCTAACGGAAAATACCAGTATAGAATGCGAAATATATGAGAATACAGAAGCAGAAAAAGAAGAGGAGCCGGAAAAATGAAATTTGTAATCCAACGAGTAAGTCAGGCAGAAGTAGTAGTAGAAGAACAAACCGTAGGAAAGATCAATCAGGGACTTATGATACTGGTTTCGATATGTAATAACGATACCAAAGAAATTGCTGACAAGCTGGTCAATAAACTTATTCATTTAAGAATATTTGAGGACGAAAACGGCAAATCCAATTTAAACATTCAGGATATTCATGGCAATTTGTTAATAATTTCACAATTTACATTATATGCAGATTGCCGTAAAGGAAACCGACCAAGTTATACCAATGCCGGGAATCCGGATCTGGCAAACGAATTATATGCCTGAACTTCCAGTGAAAAGTTCCACTCAAGACTAAGGATTATTTGGAAATCTTAGAAAAGCCTGAAAACATGCGGTTTTTCAGCAAAAACTCTTGCAAAAATGATGCTGAAATGGTACAATAATAAGTGAAAAGTACCACTCAATAAGGAGACCGCTTATGTACCTAGATGCACTTATAAGAATCCCAGATGTCAAGGGTAAAATCACACGGAAACAGAAAGGTAATTCCATCTATATCAATTATGAGTATGGCAGGGAGTATGACCCGGACAGAAAATTTAACATACCGCAGAGAGCTACGATAGGGAAACAGTCAAAAGAAGACCCGTCCATGATGCAACCGAATCACAATTACCTGATGTATTTTCCGGGAGAAACCATTCCGGATGAAAAATATCATTCTAATCGCTGCAGTCTGCTTCGTGTCGGGACACATATCGTAATAGACCGCATCATACAGGAGTATCACCTGCGTGAGCTGCTTGAGAATTATTTTAACAAGGATCTTGGGCTGCTGTTAGATCTGGCAGCATACTCCGTTGTTATGGAGAACAACGCTGGACAGTATTATCCGGATTATGCATATAATCATTCCCTGTTTACGGATGACATGAAGATGTATAGCGATTCGAAAGTTTCTGATTTCCTTCATGGCATTACACCAGATCAGAGCGTTGAATTCCTGAATGAATGGAATGGCAGTCGCAGTCATGAGGATAAAATTTATATTTCCTACGATTCCACAAATAAGAACTGTCAGGCCGGAGATCTAGAGATGGCCGAGTTCGGGCATGCGAAGGTGGATATAGGAGTTCCGATTGTCAACATATCCATGGCTTACGATACGGGGAATAAAGTTCCGCTTTTTTATGAGGAGTATCCGGGAAGTATTAATGATGTGGCGCAGTTTCAGTGCATGGTGGCGAAAGCCAAAGGCTATGGCTACAAGAATATAGGATTTATTCTTGACCGTGGATACTTTTCAAAGGATAACATTGCCTATATGGATGCCTGC
>CAVJLN010000038.1:9827-26773 GCA_963650485.1 Bacteroidaceae bacterium | reverse complement strand
CTGTAACCGTCACCGGTGCTTCCTCCGGATATTCGCCGTCAAAATTTTCATCAAAATATACAAGCTCCGGATAACGCTCCTTCATCTCGGTGATGACCAGTCCCATCTGCAGGCCCCAGTCTCCCATGTGAATGTCACCGATCACCTTGTGCCCGATATAACGGGCGATTCTCTTCACGCTTTCACCGATAACTGCGGAACGCAGATGTCCGACATGAAGCGGCTTTGCCACGTTCGGTCCGCCGTAATCCACAATAATCATCTTCTGTTTCTCGGGAGCTTTAAGACCAAACTTCTCTTCCTTCTCCATCTGTGTCAGATAATCCGCCAGAAGGCTTCCCTTAATCTTTAAATTCAAAAAGCCGGGAGCAACCGCCTGTACTTCAGCAAAAACCTTGCTGTCCATACACTTGCCTGCGACATCGTTTGCAATCATGATCGGTGCTTTCTTATAGAGCTTCGCACCTGCCATTGCCCCATTACACTGATATTCACATAGATCCGGGCGGTTCGATACGGTTACCTTCCCCAGCTCCCTGTCATATCCGGCTGCTTCAAATGCCTGTTTCATTTCGTTTGAAATTAAGTCCAAAAATTTTTCCATTATGATATACCTTTCCCATTTTCTCTGAGATTATAACGATTCAAGTATAACGGTTCAAATGCAACTATTCAAGTCTCTTTTCTGAATCATATTCTTACGCAGCCCGACAGCAAGTGTCTGGCTGTTGTGTGAACTGTAACCATTTTCCCTCTCTGCTTTTGAAAAAATGCAGCCACAGTAATCCTGCCGGTACAGATTGTATTCTTTCGACAATTCCACCGATCTTTTATAACCGTTTTTCTTCTTAAAATCAGACGGCAGAAAGGAAACCTCCAGTTCTTCCGAAAGCTGCTGGCCGATTTCATTGATCTTCGCCGCATTCTTAAGGGGACTGATAGTTAATGTCGTGGTAAAATAATCTGCCCCTGCTTTCTTCGCCTGCAGTGCCGTTTCACGAAGCCGCATCTCATAGCAGCGGAAGCACCGCTCACCGCCTTCCGGACACTTCTCATAGCCCCTGCTCATCGCAAAGAACTGTTCCGGCACATAGTCTCCTTCCATAATCCCAATCGGGTAAGCGTCCCCCATTTCATTAAAAATCCCAATGAGACGCTTCTGCTCGATGACACGCTTGCGGTACTCAGCATCCTCCGTGATGTTCGGATTGTAATAAAATACCGTAACATAAAAAAAGGAACGCAGATACTCCAAAACATAGCTGCTGCAGGGCGCACAGCAGCTATGCAGGAATAAATGCTTTCCTTTCGTTTCCGGTTGTTCTAATAAATGATCTAATTGTCTGGCATAATTTATTGTATTCATACGATGATTATACCATGCTTTCGTTTCCGTTTGTAGCCCTTACCTATTTGCCGAGAGGACTTTTGCGATAAATAATGTCATCACGGGAAGGACCGTTCGATACCATCGTGATCGGGTAGCCAATCTGCTCCTCTATAAACTCAATATACTTACGGCAGTTCTCCGGAAGGTCCTCGTAATTCTTAATACCGCGGATATCACACTTCCATCCGGGTAAGGTCTTCCATACCGGCCTTGCCTTTTCAAGCTTCCAGGTTACCGGGAAGTCTGTCGTAACTTCACCGTCAATATCATATCCGACACAAACCGGGATCTCATCAAGATAGCCCAGTACATCCAGTACGGTAAATGCCACATCGGTTGTTCCCTGCAGGCGGCAGCCATATTTACTTGCCACACAGTCAAACCATCCCATACGTCTCGGACGTCCTGTGGTTGCACCGAATTCACCGCCATCACCACCGCGTCTTCTTAATTCATCTGCTTCGTCTCCGAAGATTTCCGATACGAATGCGCCTGCGCCGACTGCAGAAGAATATGCCTTGCATACGGTAATGATCTGTTTGATTTCATAAGGTGGGATTCCTGCTCCAATAGCCCCGTAAGCTGCAAGGGTCGAAGAGGAAGTTACCATCGGGTAAATTCCGTGATCCGGATCCTTCAGGGTTCCAAGCTGTCCTTCTAATAAAATGGTCTTTCCTTCCTTGATCGCTCGATCCAGATAGGAAGATACATCGCATACATAAGGTGCGATCATATCACGATATTCGTGAAGGGTCTTTAACAGTTCTTCCGGAACAATCGCCGGTTTATGATAAAGGTATTCCAGAATGACATTCTTCTGTTCGCAGACTCTCTGTACCTTTTCTTTTAAGGTGTCTTCATCAAACAGTTCACTTACCTGGAAACCGATCTTTGCATATTTATCCGAATAAAAAGGTGCAATACCGGACTTGGTCGATCCGAAGGACTTACCTCCCAAACGTTCCTCTTCATACTGGTCAAAAAGAACATGATACGGCATTACAATCTGTGCGCGTTCTGACACCAGAATCTTCGGTGCCGGTACACCCTTGTCGGTAATCGACTTGATTTCATTGAATAATACCGGGATATTGAGTGCCACACCATTTCCGATGATGCTGGTTGTATGATCATAAAACACACCGGACGGCAAGGTATGTAATGCAAATTTACCATAATTGTTTACAATGGTATGTCCTGCATTGGCACCACCCTGAAAACGAATGATGATATCTGCCTGCTGTGCCAGCATATCTGTGATCTTTCCCTTTCCTTCATCTCCCCAGTTCGCTCCTACGACTGCTTTAACCATGTTCCTGTTTCCTCCTTGCATGTTGTTGACATACTATTTACAGAATTTCAGGCTGCCCTGCACCGCTTTACAGCCCATATTGCGATGTCTGTTCTACACTCTTTCTCTTGCGCAGAACCACACAATACATAGTATATCATCACGATCACCATAAGTAAAATTGATATTGCTTATATTATTCATAAATGTTGCTTATGTTGTATGATATATGTTATGATCTACTTGATTCATAAAAGAACAATCCTCGTAGCTATTCAGTACAGGTCGAAGCATTTGCTGCCGAGACCCAATCCTCAAAGAAAGCAAACCTATATATCCAAAGTAAGATTCTCTCACACAGAAAGGCTTCTTATGAACAACCTTGAATTATACAAAACCTTTTATTATGTTGCCAAAGCCGGAAGCATCACCGCGGCAGCGCAGCAGCTTTCACTCACACAGCCGGCCGTCAGCCAGTCCATGAAGCAGTTGGAGGCCCAGTTAAATGTTTCCCTCTTCCAGCGGACCGCAAAAGGCATCCGGCTTACCAAAGAGGGAGAGATTCTGTTTCCCTATGCTGAAAGCTGTTGCGAAAGTATCCGTCAGGGAGAGCAGAAACTGAAAGAGCTGATGAACCTTGATCTGGGTGAAATCCGGATCGGTGCCAGTGATATGACCCTCAAATACTATCTGCTGCCCTTTCTGGAACAGTTCCACCGCCAATATCCGAAAATCAAGGTCATCGTTTCGAACTCTCCGACCCCGGAAACCCTGACGGCCCTCTCCGAGAACCGGATTGATCTTGGAGTTGTGAGTTCGCCGCTTCCTGCCCAGTTTCAGGTCAACACGGCTTTTGATATTTCAGATACTCCGGATCAGCTCTCCTCACACAGGAACATTACTTCAGCATCCTCCAACCTGATCCTCTCTAACGGCTTCGTTGCCCATAAAGTACGGGAGATTCAGGATATTTTCGTCGCTGCAAGCCGCTTCTGGGAATTAAAAAACAAGCAGTTGTCCTATGAAATGTTAGAACAACTGCCTGTCATCTGTCTGGAAAAAAATACCAGTACGCGTAAATATATGGATACCTTTTTAGCGCAGAACCATGTTGCCCTTGCGCCGGAATTTGAGCTGTCCACCAGTGACATGATCGTCCAGTTTGCCCTCCGGAATCTGGGAATCGGCTGTGTCATGAAGGATTTTGCTCTGGAAGCCCTGGAAAGTGGCGAACTGTTTGAGCTGTGCTTCACCCCCGTGATGCCGCCGCGGAGTTTCTACCTGATCCATCGCGAAACCAATGCACTCGCGCCCGCTGCCCGGAAATTTATTACACTGTTTCCATAAAACACAAGCTTCCTAGAACAAATCTCCTTCTAAATAAAGAGTTCGCAAGCGAACTCTTCGCGCGCGAGCGGTGTTGCAAAGCAACTAATTTCCTATAAAGCAAAGAAATGCACACCTGCGGCACGCAGTACCTCATCTGCCTTCTGCGGATCGGACGGCTTAATGACGATCGCCGCTTCATCGGTCTTCGTACAGAGCGCATACATATATTCCACATTTAAGTCCTCTTTACACAGAATGTGCAGGATTTCCTGTAATGCGCCCACCTTATGGGGAAGCGTCACGGCAACGACATCATTTAAGGTTGCCGAGAATCCATTGTTCTTTAATGCCTCGCGCCCTTTTTGCGGATCGCTTACAATCAGACGCAGCATGCCATAATCACTGGTATCTGCAAGGCTTAAAGAAATAATGTTAATGTTCTCTTCTTTCAGTAAATTCAGGACATCCTCAAGACGCCCTTCCCTGTTTTCAATAAAAACAGAAAGCTGTTTCATTTAAACACCTTCTTTCTATACCAGTTTACGGTTATCAATGACATGAACGGCCTTACCCATGCTGCGTTCAATGGTCTTTGGTTCCACGAGTTTTACCTTTACCGCAAGACCAATGGCCTGCTGGATGGTATGTGCGATCTTCTTACTCAAATTCTCAAGCTCCCTGATCTGATCGGAGAAGAACGCCTCTTCCACCTCTACCTGTACCTCGAGAGTATCCAGATTATTCACACGATCGACAATCATCAGATAATGAGGAGTGGTTCCGTTCATTTCAAGCAGTGCGGCTTCAATCTGGGACGGGAACACATTCACGCCGCGGATAATGAGCATATCGTCGGAACGGCCTACGAAACGACTGATTCTGGCAGTTGTTCTGCCACACTCACACTTGTCATAGGTAATGCTTGTCAGATCCTTTGTACGATAACGGATGAGCGGCAGTCCTTCCTTCGTCAGCGTGGTAAATACCAGTTCTCCGGTTTCTCCTGCTGCTACCGGCTCCAACGTCTTTGCACTGATAATTTCCGGGAAAAAATGATCCTCCTGGATATGAAGTCCCTTATGATATTCGCAGTCACAGGCAACGCCCGGCCCCATAATCTCAGACAGACCATAAATATCATGTGCATGGATGTGAAGCTTTTCTTCCATCTGATGACGCATCTGCTCCGTCCATGGTTCAGCGCCGCAGATCGCCGTCTTTAACTTAATCTTATCCAGATCTCCGTCATGCTCTAATGTCTCTGCGATATGAAGGAGGTATGACGGTGTACAGGCAATCGCCGTAACGCCGAAATCCTTCATCATCGTGGTAAGCTTTTTCGTATTGCCGGTAGACATCGGAACAACCGTTGCCCCCAGGTATTCCGCTCCGTAATGAGCGCCAAGTCCTCCGGTAAATAATCCGTAACCATAAGCAATCTGAATAATATCGCCTCTTGTAACCCCTGCCATCGTTAAGGATCTTGATACACATTCCGACCAGATATCAATATCTCTTCTCGTATAGCCAACCACGGTTGCCTTGCCGGTTGTTCCGCTTGACGCATGAACCCGGACAATGTCGGACTGTGGTGCTGCGAATAAGCCGAACGGATACGTATCTCTTAAATCATTCTTGGTCGTATAAGGAAGCTTCGTAATATCCTCAATACCACGGATGTCTCCCGGTTCAATACCGACCTCCTGCATCTTCTTCCGGTAATATTCCACATTATGATAAACGCGGTTTACCACCTTCACAAGCCGCTTGCTCTGCAGAGCTGCAAGCTCATCCCTGCTGATACATTCTTTGGTTTCATTCCATATCACTTTTGTTTCCCTGCCTTCTCTTTCTTTTCGTTTTTGTGGTTATTCAGAGCCATGCAAAATTGCTTTCTTCCTGAACTTTTGCATCTTTCATACCCCAATATAAACTGCCTTGTTCTATCCAAGTGCATAACCTGCTTCAAATGCCTTGGTATTGATTTCAATGGTTTTGGGGGGAACGGTCTCTTCAATGACCTTCAGCCAGTCCTCCTTCGCAAAGTCCATTCTCTTTGCTGCCACCCCGATGATAATCGTGTTGAATACCCTCGCATTTCCGATTTCCTTGGCAAGTGCCTGTGCATCCAGCGAAATCACCCGATACTTCTTTTTGAGATTCTCAATGATATTCTCCGGATACTGTGCAGCCCCGATGGATACCGGCATCGGATCCATACGAAGATCATTGACAATCATCACGCCGTCCTTTTTCAGGAAATGTGCATACCGGAGCGCTTCGAGACGTTCAAAGGCAATCAGCACATCGGCCTGTCCTTCTTCTACGATCGGTTCTGCAACCCTGTCTCCGTAACGGACATAGGTTACCACGCTTCCGCCACGCTGTGCCATTCCGTGAACCTCGGAAATCTTCACATCATACCCTGCCTTACGGGTAATTCCACCTAAGATACGACTGGTAAGCAGGGTTCCCTGACCACCGACACCAACAATCATAATATTCTTCGTTTCCATCTCTTCGCCCTCCTACTTCTGATTGGGCACTAAAGAAATAGCGCCGAATTTACAGTTCTTCATGCACAGACCGCAACCGTTGCACATTGTTTCATCGATGACGGCTTCTCCGTTCTCGCCTTTATGCATTGCAGGACATCCGGATACCATACACAGTCCGCACTTCTTACATTTTTCAATATCAACCACACATTTGCCCTTCGGCACAAAGGTCTTAAGCAGTGCACACTGGGACTTCGTAATGATAACAGAAACCTCTTCTCTCTGGGTTTCTTCTTTGATCAGCTTCTCTAAGCCTTCGATATCAAAAGCATCCACCTCGTAAACATGCTCAATACCCATTGCCTTACACAGCTTATAAATGTTAATCATATAAGTAGTATCGCCCATCAGTGTCTTACCGGTTGCTGCATGATCCTGATGACCGGTCATACCGGTTGTGGAGTTATCCAGAATGATCACGGTTCCGGTTGCCTGATTGTATACCATATTCATAAGGGAATTCACACCGGTATGTAAAAAGGTAGAATCTCCGATTACGGCTACCCAGTTCTTAATATAATCCTTGCCCTTGGCCTTCTCCATTCCGTGTAGGTTACTGATACTTGCACCCATGCAGACAGTTGTATCCACAACACTTAAGGGGGCTACCGCACCTAAGGTATAGCATCCGATATCCCCGGATGCATGAATCTTTAATTTCTTTAATACGGAATAAACGCTTCTGTGCGGGCATCCCGGACAGAGGATCGGCGGTCTTGCCGGAACCTGTGCGGCTTCTTCGATTTCAGGTTCTTCCTTAAGAATCGCCTTGCGAAGCATGTTGGCACTGTATTCACCCTGTATAGTAAAGATTTCCTTACCGATACACCTGATTCCCCAGGACTTCACCTGTTCCTCAATGACAGGCTCTAACTCTTCCACAATATAAAGGGTATCGACCTTAGAAGCAAATTCTTCGATCAGTGTCTTCGGAAGAGGATGTACCAGTCCAAGCTTTAATACGGAAGCATTCGGAAGCACTTCCTTGACATACTGATAAGGAATTCCACTCGTAATAACACCAATCTTCGTGTCGTTATATTCTACTTTATTAATGTCAAGAGATGCTGCAGCCTCTGCCATTCTCTTCAAACGATCTTCCACCACGAGATGACGTTTGATAGCATTGCCCGGCATCATGACGTTCTTTGCAATGTTCTTCTCATACGGCTTATCCGGAATCTGCTGACGCTCCTCCAAGTGAACCAACCCCTGGGAATGTGCCAGTCTCGTTGTCGTACGGAACATAATCGGTGTATCGTACTGCTCGGAAAGCTCGAAAGCTCTCTTAACAAACACCCTTGCCTCTTCACTGTCTGAAGGCTCAATTACAGGGACCATGGCTGCACGTGCTACCATACGGGAATCCTGCTCATTCTGGGAACTGTAAATACCCGGATCATCGGCTGCGACCAATACCAGTCCTCCGTTTACCCCACTGTAGGAAATGGTATAAAGCGGATCGGATGCCACATTGACACCAACATGCTTCATGGAAACAAGGGCACGCACTCCACTGATCGAGGCTCCGATTGCTACTTCGGTTGCCACCTTTTCATTCGGGGACCACTCGGAATATAATTCATCCTTATATTTCACCAGATTCTCACTGATTTCTGTACTGGGTGTTCCGGGGTATGCTGCGGATACCTTTACGCCGGCTTCATATGCGCCTCTGGCGATTGCAGCATTTCCCAGCATCACAACAGTTGTTCCTGCTACTTCTTTACTCAAAATAAAACCACCTCTCTGTTTCTTCTTTAGTCCAAACGATCAAAAACCTATTATAAATCATAGCATACTTTTCGGCTTTTGCCAATCAAAGCATTAACGTAAAAAGGTCTAAAAATAAATCCCCTTCCCATGACCGGCGTCACCGATCCATAGAAAGGGGCTTCTATTTTACATCTGTTTTCCTGTAAAAGAACCGCTTATTTGATCTCTACGATCCATCCTTCCGGAGCCTTGATGGTTCCCATCTGGATTCCGGTTAACGTGTCATACAGCTTCCGGGTAACCGGTCCCATCTGCTCCATACCACTGGGCAGACAGATTTCCCGACCATGATCCACGATCTTGCCGATCGGGGAAATAACGGCTGCTGTACCGCAAAGACCTGCTTCTGCGAAGTCTTTTACTTCATCGAAGTATACTTCTCTTTCTTCTGCTTCAAGTCCGAGATATTCTCTTGCGACCTGTAACAGAGAACGTCTGGTAATAGAAGGAAGAATACTGTTGGACTTCGGTGTTACGACCTTGCCATCCCTGGTTACGAAGATGAAGTTTGCTCCACCGGTTTCTTCTACCTTGGTTCTGGTCTTTGCATCGAGATACATGTTCTCGTCATATCCCTGATTATGTGCATCTACAATGGCATGAAGGCTCATTGCATAGTTTAATCCTGCTTTGATATGACCGGTTCCGTTCGGTGCTGCACGGTCAAAGTCACAGACGCGGATGGTAATCGGCTTAGCGCCGCCCTTAAAGTAAGGGCCAACCGGTGTTGTGAACACACGGAACTGATATTCGGTAGCCGGCTTTACACCGATAACCGGATTTGATCCGAACATATAAGGACGAAGATAGAGTGTTGCACCGCTTCCGTAAGGCGGAACATAAGCTTCATTTGCTTTCACAACCTGCTTAACTGCTTCTACGAAACGCTCCTTCGGGAATACCGGCATTTCCAGTCTTGCCGCACTCTGTTCCATTCTTTCGCCATTTAAATCAGGACGGAAAACCACGGTACGTCCATCGCTGGTAGTATATGCCTTCAGACCTTCAAATACGGTCTGCGCATACTGAAGAACTCCTGCACACTCATTCAGCACAATATTGGCATCCTGTGTCAGTCCGCCTTCGTCCCAGGCTCCATTCTTAAAATTTGATACATAACGGTAATCAGTCTGAATATAACTGAAACCGATGTTACCCCAGTCAATGTTCTTCTTTTCCATCGCTGTTCTCCTCCAAACTATGTATAATTTATTGGTAACTATTCTGAATAGTTCCAATAATTGTTATTAATTATTATCCTATCCTTATAAAAAGTCAATAGTTATGACTAATTATGCGTATTTCATCATCGCTTCTACGGTTTCCTCAAAGAACCACTTATTCACACGATCCAAGATATTGTTGTCACGGTAATTCCATTACAATTCCTGTATCTTTGTGATCATACGGATTTGCGGCGTTCATACTTCACAAAGGTATAAGGAATATCGAAATAGGTCTGTTCATCGCTGTCTGCGGTCACTACCCACTCCGGATCCTTCTCCAGATTCGGGAAGTGTGCGTCTGCCTGATATTCCATATCAATGCGTGTGGCATGAACCACATCACAATAGGGAAGCATCTGCCGGTAAATGCTCTCACCGCCGATCACATAGACATCCTCCGACCGGTACTGCTTTAATTCCTCCTGCAGCTCCGTAAGGGAATGCACCATTTTCGCTCCCTTCACCCGATAATCCGGATTCTCCGTCAGCACAATATTCACCCGGTTAACAAGCGGCATTCCATTGGGAAAGCTCTCTAAGGTCTTACGTCCCATAACAACCACTTTTCCATCAGTTTCCTGCCGGAAAAACTTCATATCTGCCGGAATGCTTACAAGAAGCTCATTGTGATTTCCGATCGCCCAATTATTATCTACTGCCACAATCATGTTCATAACCGTATTCATCTCCTGTTTCTATGGATCAGATATCCCGATCCCATTTATCACACAGTGCGGTTACCTGATCTGCGAACTTCGCAAGATCCTTATTCGCACACCCCTCGTTCTTATGAATAATGGTAAGAAGCCTCTGACCTGCTGCCAGCAGCCTGCTGAATACATCCGTACCGGTGCGTACCTTCTTCTTCGCAACCGGAATCGGCTGTGCTTCGTACTCCAGCTTATTCGTCAGCAGATTAAACACCGTTCCGCTGTAAGGCGCATAAGCCTTTAGGCCATGCTCCACCTGCAGACATTCCACGAAGGACCTGCACACGGAATCTTCCCCATGTACTATGAAAACCCTGCGCGGCTTTTCGGTAAAGGCAGTTACCCATTCAATGAGTCCGTTCTTATCCGCATGTCCGGACAGACCGGCAAGTGTTTTGATGCTGGCGCGTACCTGGATCGGTTCGCCAAAAAGCTTCACCTCATCGGTTCCTTCCACCAGAACACGTCCCAACGTTCCGACTGCCTGATAGCCTACAAACAAGATCGTACATTCCGGCCGCCATAAATTGTGCTTTAAATGGTGGCGGATCCGGCCTGCCTCACACATACCGGACGCAGAAAGAATCACCTTCGGGGTATTCTCAAAATTGATTGCCTTGGATTCATCGCTTGTGATCGAAAGCCGAAGCCCCGGAAAGGCAATCGGATTAATGCCCTTTTTCACCAGCGCCATTGCAGCCTCATCGAAGCAGTCCAGTTCATTTTTATGGAAAATACCGGTTGCCTCTACTGCCAGGGGACTATCCACATACACCGGAAAATCCTCGTGATTTTTTACCAGCTTCTCTTCTTTAATTTTACGGAGGAAATACAGGATCTCCTGTGTACGTCCGACCGCAAAGGAGGGAATTACCACGTTACCGCCACGGTCAAAGGTCTCCTGCAGAATCCCTGTCAGCTCCTTAATATAATCCGGACGCTCTTCGGAATGAAAGCGGTCTCCATAGGTGGATTCCATGACCACATAATCGGCCTCCTTCGTGTAAGCCGGATCCTTAATGAGCGGCTGGTTCTTATTTCCAATGTCTCCGGAAAAGACAATTTTCTTCGTTATATTTTCTTCGGTTGCCCAGACCTCAATACTTGCAGATCCAAGGAGATGTCCTACATCGGTAAAGCGGATCTTCACACCCTCACAGACCTCAATCATCTGATTGTACTCACAGGGAACAATCCTGCGGATGATATTGTCTGCATCCTCCATGGTATAAAGAGGCTCTATAAGTGCATTGTCCGCACTTCGCTTCGCCTTACGGTTCTTCCACTCGGCATCCTGCATCTGGATATGTGCACAGTCACGAAGCATGATGCTGCAAAGATCTGCCGTTGCTTCCGTTGTCAGGATCTGTCCCCGGAAACCTCTTGCAGACAGCTGTGGCAGCATACCGGAATGATCCACATGGGCATGGGTAAGCAGCACATAATCAAGCTGTGCCTCACACACGGGCAGCTCTGCATTCTCAAAGGCATCAATGCCCTGCTGCATACCATAATCCACCAGAATATGTTTGTCTCCGACCTGTAAATAATGACAGCTTCCTGTCACCTCATGGTTCGCCCCAATAAATATTAATTTCATTGCCATCCTCCCTTCCCTTCACACAAGTATACCATAATTTCATATAATATAGCAAACGAATAAGGAGCTCCCCTCCATGAATTCCTCTCTGATTTTCCCGCTTCTGCTGATCACCCTTTTGTGCGCAGATGCGTTTGTTTTTGGTTTTTCCTACGGACTTGACCGGGTGAAAATTCCACCCTCCTCCCTGTTCCTGATTTCCTGCATTTCCGGGGCAATGCTTACCCTCTCCTTCCTGTTTGGTGATCGGCTGCTTACCCTGCTTCCGGCTTTCCTGAAAACCTATCTTCCCTTTGTTGTCCTGCTTCTTCTTTCCCTTTACAAAATCTACGATGCCCTGCCTGCCTTTCATCCTCCCCAAAGCTCCCTCACCTCCGAAGCCCTTTCCCACAAAATCAACCGGAAAGAAGTACAGCTTCTTTCTTTGAATGAAGCAGCACTTCTTGCCGTCACTTTGTCCATCGACAACATCTCTGTCGGATTAAGCATCGGCACCTGCCATCTTCCTCTTTTCCTTTTACTGTCCTACTCCGTATTCATCCATGGTGTGACCATTTGGGGTGGATGGCTCTTAGGACATTATTTTTCCAAACGCTGTTCCCACAATCTTTCGATTGTCAGTGCGCTTCTTCTGCTCGTTCTTGCCTTTGCCCAGCTGCGGTAAAAAGGCATAGCAGTTCGTGCACGGCAAGCGGTGTCAGTGCCAGAAGCTGAAGCCGTCCCCATTCGCCTGGTGTCAGACGGTTGGTTTCAAACAGCATCACAAGATAAGGCACTTCCGTCACCAATACCTGCAAAAGCAGTCCGATTCCGAGGGCTGCCAGCATATACCGATTTTCAAAATGCTTCATCCGGAACACCGACCGGTTCACATCCCGCATGCCGACCGCATGCACCAGCTGACTCATGCCAAGCACCGTAAAGGCATGGGTCTGTGCTTTGTTTAGAATCCATTCGATTTCCAGAATCTTTTTCATGGAAAGAAGATTCACCGGAAGCTGCCGCTGCAGCAGTTCCTCATAAGGCACCGCCATAAAGGCAAGAATACTGATGCCCCCGATCACCAAGCCATAACAGAGCGTGCAGGACAGTCCTCCATGGGAAAACATGGTATCCGTGCTTTTGCGCGGCGGCTGCTTCATCAGCTCTTCCCCATCGTTTCTGTCCATACCGAGGGCAAGCGCCGGCAGGGAATCCGTAATCAGGTTTACCCACAAAATATGACTTGCCTTTAATGTTGTGGGAAACCCTGCCAGAATTGCCACCAGCATCGTGATAATTTCCCCAAAGTTTGAGGACAGGAGAAACAGGATCGTTTTGCGGACATTCTCATAAATCCCACGTCCCTCACGGATCGCCTTTTCAATCGTGGAAAAGTTATCATCCGTCAGGATCAGGTCTGCGGCATTCCGTGCCACATCCGTTCCACCCTTTCCCATCGCTACGCCCACATCTGCTGCTCGCAGCGCCGGGGCATCATTGATTCCGTCTCCGGTCATGGCTACGGTTTTGCCCTTCGCTTTAAGTGCATGCACGATGCGAACCTTATGCTCAGGAGACACTCTTGCAAAGACCCGGATTCCTTCCACACGTTCCATCATCTCTTCTTCCGAAAGTGCATCCAGTTCCTCCCCTTTCATGCACTGTTCATGACCTTGTGCAATGCCAAGCTCCTTCGCAATGGCCAGTGCTGTATCCACATGATCTCCGGTAATCATCACCGTCTGTACATGCGCCTTACGGAAGCTCTGTACTGCCTCTGCCACGCCCTCCCTCGGCGGATCCATCATACCGACAAGTCCTAAGAATATCAGATTCTTTTCCTCTTTTAGATCTCCCCTTCTCTTCATGGCAAGTGCCATAACCCGCAGTGCACCGGAAGCCATCTTCTCCATCGTCCTCCGTGCGTCATTCTTTGCCCTTTCGGAAAAGGCAGCTTCCTTTCCGTTTTTCCAAACGGTCCTGCAGTCCTTTAAGATCCGGTCGGCAGCCCCCTTGCTGTAGGCAATTTCCCCATTGACGGTTTTATGTATGGTGGTCATCTTCTTTCGCACGGAGTCAAATGCACACTCCGAAATGCGCACATACTCCCTCTGCACGACTTCCTTTTCCCTTCCGCATTCTCTTGCCAGAAACAGCAGAGCCAGCTCTGTCGGGTCTCCGATATTTTCTTCGCCCAGCAATGCGTTGTTACAAAGCACACAGGCATTTAAGAACTGTTCCTGTTCCTCTTTTTGAAACTCTTCCACCGAAAGGAGCTTTCCATCCACATAACACTGCTTCACGGTCATACGGTTCTGGGTCAGTGTTCCCGTCTTATCTGAGCAGACCACATCCACTGCTCCCAGGGTTTCTACCGTGGGGAGCTTGCGCACAATTGTTCCGACACGCACCATTCTCGAAACACTTAACGCAAGTACCACCGTCACAATCGCAGCAAGCCCCTCCGGTACCGCTGCAACTGCAAGGGAAATCGCGGTAAGCAGCATTTCTCCGATGTCCCGTTTCTGCAATACGGCCACCGCAAACAGGAATACACAGATGCCGACTGCCACAAAGCTTAAGATTTTTCCCAGATCTGCCAGACGCTTCTGGAGCGGCGTCATCTCCTCCCTGCACTCCGAAATCATTCCTGCGATCTTTCCGATCTGTGTCTGCATTCCGGTTTCCGTTACAATCGCTTCGCCGTGCCCTGCCGTTACCATGGTGGTCATGAACACGAGATGCTTCTGATCTCCAAGCACTTCCGCAGCATGAAGCATTTCTTCTTCCGGCTTCTGCCCTGGAACTTCCTTATCCACCGGTATGGATTCCCCTGTAAGCGCTGCTTCATCAATCTGCAATCCACTCGCTGCAAGCAGTCTTCCATCGGCAGGAACCTGTCTGCCTGCTTCTAAGAAAATCAGATCCCCCGGCACCAGCTCACTGCCTGGAATCTCCATTTCCCTTCCATCGCGCTTTACAAGTGCCTTAGGACTTGATAATTGCTGCAAGGCCTCAATCGCCTTTAATGCCTTCCCCTCCTGGAGCACTCCAACGACTGCATTCAGGACAATTACTGCCGCAATAATCATGGATTCCCCGGCTTCTCCAAGGAATAACGATACGGCAATGGCTGCCATCAGAATATAAATCAGGGGATCGTTTAACTGTTCCCGGAAGAGCTGAAGCACACTTTTCTTCTTTCCTTCCCTGAGCCGGTTCGGCTCATAAATCATCTGACGTTCTTCCACCTGTTCTGCCGTCAGGCCGTTACGCAGATCCGTTTCTGCGTTCATGTCCCATTTTTCAATCGTCTGCTCATTTAACATAGAAATCCCTCCTGCTCATACTTTTATATGCATGGGCAGAAGGGATTATTCTCTTCCTTTTGTGATACTTTATTTATGGAGCTGCTGACGGGCTTGCCGTACCTGCCGCAATTGCATTGGCGTACGCCGGATCTAACGGCGGCGTATAGTTATCATAATAGCTTGAGTTACACCGGATGCAGGTATAAATGGTATAACCCTGTGTTGTATTGGTCGCCGGAATAACCACTGCACGATAAGTATGATTATTCAGATCCCGTTCAATCGGTTCTGCATAAGAACTTCCGCAGGAGCATACGAAAGAACGGATTCCACGTTCCGTGCAGTTGGCTTCCTTTAACACATAAGAAGCATAATTATGCTTATGCGCAGAAGGAGAAGGAGAAGCAGATGCTGACGGTGAAGCCGAGGTTCCTGCCGTAGCCGTGGCGCTGGCTGTAGCTGTCGCTCCGGCGGATGCGCTAGCACTGGCAGAAGAGGCCGGGCTTGCCGAAACCGTATTTAGCGGTCTGGAATCCAGTATCACACCACACACCACACAGGTACGCTGTTCACGTCCAAGCATCGTGGACGTCGGTTCTTCTACAGTAGTCCAGTCCGAAGCGATATGACCCGGTGCCGGTATCATTTCTGTATAAAAGCTTCCGCAGCTGCAGCTGTAACGGCGTAATCCCGCCAGAACACAGGACGGCTCACGTTCCGTAGAAGCGGTATATTGATGAATGTGCGCCGGTGCAGGTGAAGCAGATGCGGATGTATTGCCTCCGCTTGTCGTTTCAACCGGAATCGGCTCACTTGCCACAATCTCATCACAATAAATACATTTCTTCACACGCAGCCCTTCTTCGGTTGCGGTCGGTTTCCTTACAATCTCCCAGTCGTCCGGAACATGTCCTGTAGACATCACATCAACATAATATTCATCCCCACAGATTGAACAGGTATATTTCATCTGTCCGGCAGCATAACAGGTCGCCTTCTTAACAACCGTCTCCTGATAGTCATGCGCATGATTGCTGATATCCGTAGAGGCCGGTGTCGGTGTTGGAACCGTGCCTGCATCAGTGTTTCCATCTGACACCGGTGTCATGGTTGGAACGGCAGATGCCTGTACCACAAGATTCCCATTGCTGTCAATCGTAACATCCGACGGAAGGGAATCCAGCTGTCCCTTTGTGTTACGATTCTGTGAGGTATCATTATTCACCATGGAGTATCCCACAATTCCAATTGTGGCAAGACAGGCACTCACCGCCAGCACACCCAGAATCGCAGTCAACACCTTTAGTATTCCGTTCATGAATATACTCCTTATGCTGAGTCACTACTGAATTGATATTCTCATGATACAAGAATTATTTTTCTGTGTAAATGCTGTTTATTGAATTTCTTCGTGTAAAGAATCAGTCTATTTCATAAACAGAAGTAGTTACTACACCCTGATCACAGCTGGTTACAATCCGCAGGTTTTTGATTCCCACATTCTGAAACCGGAAATCCAGGCCTTCCTCTGTAATCGCTGCATCCATGTTTTCCGGCACGTAATCTACCGATGCCGAATGCTTATTCCCCATTTGTATTCCGAAGCTGAATAGCCATAAATTATTGTAACACTTATTTGGAATTGGAACAATCCATTATTTACCCTGTTCCGGTTTGATAATGCGGATGAGATGCTTATCAAGCATCATCGTCCTGTTCCATGAATCTGTTCGATCAGCTTCATGTATGCGTTCTCATCCAGATCATATCCTA
>CAVJLN010000038.1:0-9445 GCA_963650485.1 Bacteroidaceae bacterium | reverse complement strand
CATTTCCATGCAGGGCAAGCCGTAAAAAGCCGCACAGAACGAGGTGACCTACATACACATTGCAATGATTGCGAATACCTTTAATTCATTTCCTGAAAATCCCTTAAATTCTTTTTTAGTAATGATCTGGTCCATTTTTCTCCCTCTTATATTTACTCTACCACTCTGACAACCAGTACTTCAAACGGCTTCAGGGTAACATTCCCTTCTTTCTTCTCACCGGTGAACAGATCTACACATTCCTTTTTCAGGGTAACGGTCTCTTCATAAAACATATAATTAAGCAGGAACAGATAGGTTGCTCCATTCTTTTTACGGACAGCCAGCTCTACCTCTTCCGGTACTTCCACATAATCCGCCCAAGGCTCTGTGAGCCCGAGATAATCAAACAGCACCTTCAGGTTCTGCTCAGAAAAGCAGCTTCCAAGGTGAAGCACTCTTCCTTTTCCATAGCGGTTTTCAATCAGAGCCGGTTCTCCCTGATAATAGCTTCTGTCATACCGTGCAAGCACCTTTGCTTCGTCTGCGCCATCCTTTACGGACAAAATATCATTAAATAACGGCATCTCCAGCCGGCTCTCTGCCTGTCCTGTCGCAAGCTCTCCTTCTGCTTCTGCACAGATTCCTTCATCATACTCATGCACAAAGGTAAAATCATGAATATCGGTTCCGGTCAGTTCTGAAAGAAGTCCCGGCTGCGGCAGCATGACACAATGGCCGTTCTCATCCTTATATCCGGAACGGCATCCAAGCAACAACGTTCCTCCGTTTGACACATACTCACGGAGAATGGTCATTTTTTCTTCCGTCATAATCACCGGATGAGGATAAATTACCAGCGGATATTTCTGTAATTCCTCTGCCCGGAATCCCTCTTCCAGATAAACAGAATTGTACGGCGTGTGGTTCTTTTGTGAGAACAGGAAAATGGCCTCCTTGCTCTGCGCCTCCACTCTCTTATGCCATACATCGGCAGCGCTGTCCCACTCATTATCGTAATCGTTCAGATAAGCAAACCCTGCGACATAATCTGCTCCTGCAACCTCATCAATACAGTGCAGTTTCGCTGCAAAGTCCGTCACTTCGGCAAGCTTCCGGTTATCCCTGCTGTCATAATCCAGAATGCCATGCCAGTAAATTTCAGAACCGATGCAGGCCGTGCGCCAGCGAAAAAAGGAAACGTAATCCGCACCATGTGCCACACTCTGCATCGCCCATAAGGTCAGCTGCCCCGGTCTCGGTGCCGGGCCCTCCATCCGTTCTACCGAGCCGTTTGCCCCTGCCTGCTGTTCCATAATTCCAAAATGCGGGCACACACCTCTGACATTAATCAGATTTCTGCTCCAATGACGATCCTTCAGATTCGTCGGCACCCAGGAATCCTTATGAAGTCCGAACGCAAAGCTCGGATAACAGTCATACATATACAGATCCAGACTTTCCTTCGTCAGCCTATGATTGTCAATATTGTCAAACATACCGTTTGTGGTAATAAAGTCATCCTTCTTTATGTAACGTCGCAAAAGATCGGATTCCATTTTCGCATAGCGTAATGTGCTTTCCGATACAAAGCGGTGATAGTCCAGCACCTGATGCGGATTATGGCAGCCCAGTGCCCGTCCGGGAATCAGCACCTCTTCCCAGTCCGTGTACGTCTGATTCCAGAAAACCGTTCCCCACGCTTCGTTCAATGCGTCAAGGCTTCCATACTTCTTCTGCAAAAAGCTCCGAAAGGCTTTCTGATCCACCGGAGAGTAATAATCTGCCATTTCACAGTTAAACTCATTGTCAAGCTGCCAGCCGATGATCGCCGGATGTGAGCCGTAATGCTCTGCCATCTTTTCTACAATGATTGCAGACAGCTTCTGATAAACCGGTGAATTATAGGTATAGTGTCTGCGGCCGCCATGCTCATAGGGAATGCCATTCACATCTGTGTTGAGCACCTCCGGATATTTTCTGGTAAGCCAGGCCGGTGGGGTCGCAGTAGGGGTTCCCATAATGACCTTCATACCAGTCTTTTCACAAAGGTCTAAAAATTCATCAAAGAAAGAAAAGTCAAAGTTTCTTTCGGTAAGCTCGATTTTACTCCATGCAAATTCTCCAATACGGATCACGGTAATACCTGCCTTCAGCATCCGGTGCAAGTCCTCCTCCCAGAGGGATTTATCCCAGTGCTCCGGATAATAACAGGTTCCAACTACATATTGATCTCCAAACATATTTCTTTTCCTCCTGTATCACTTTCAAAATCTGTGCTTACATTATACAAATAAATAAGAAGAATTACCACAATAACCTTATTGCTGTCTGTGTTTTTCCATGTTAAAATAATGATATCCGGATTAGTGGTGGTCAAGATAAAACATTACCTGGTAGATAGTGAAAATGTAAACGACAACTGGTTAATGCTTCTGGATATGGCAGGTGAGAATGATGAAATTATTATCTTTTATACGAAAAATTCTCCTCACATGGCATATTCCTCGGTCATTAAGCTGTTGCAGGAAAGACGCACGATTCAATTCGAAGAGTGCTTCGAGGGACAGAATGCTTTGGATTTCCAGCTCATATCCTATTTAGGATATCTGATCGGAACAGATGAATCGGAATCTCCGGAATTCATTGTGATGAGTAACGATACCGGCTTCGATCCGGCTGTCCGTTTCTGGAAGAAAAAGGGATTCGTCGTAAACCGAATTAATGTGAACTACTGCAAGTTGGGCCTCCAGCGTCAGAAGGAAGAAGTCGTCCGCACCGTTGAAGAAGAACTTCCCTTTACAGATTCTGCTTCGGAAGAAGAGACTTCTCTTCCGGTACAGGCTGTCAAAGAGGTTTCCTCTGAGAAACCTGTGAAATCAGATGGACTCCATTCAGAGGATTTTCCTAAGGAAGAAATCGATACCTTCATCAACTGCTTCGGAAAAACCAACCTTGTTGCACTTCACGAAACCTTTGTTCATGTCTACGGTCAGGAACAGGGGCAGCTTATTTACAAAACCGTAAAAGACGATTCTTATTCCTTTACTGTGGAAGCCTATTCCCATCAGGATAAGATCAAACATTTCACAGATATCATTTTTGCCCACAGCGACGTAAAAGATCCCGGTAACTTTGTTTCCTTTCTGGATAACAACAAAGATAAAACCAAGAATCTGAACGGTATCCGTGCAATCATTATCAAAACCTATGGCAAAGATAACGGCATGAAATATTACAGTCTGTTTAAGCCGTATTTCAAAATGATATCTGCACTAAAATAATATGGAAAGGTAATCCGGATATCCCATCGGCAGTTAGTTAGCCGATGGGATCATTTGATTTAACCGTGTAAACCGGCAGACTGACGAATCATGTCTTCTACCACGATATCATAGATCTCACCGATCGTACTGCAATACTCCAGCACCTTCCACGGCTCATTCGTATGAAAATGAATCTTTACAAGATCTTCATCCCCTGCAGCAATCAGGCTGTTTCCTTCAAAATGTTCGGTGATGTAATCTCCGATCTCATCCTCATCCAGATCCTCATCTCTACGGTCAATCAGAAGCTGCGTATCGTAGCGATATGCAAACTGATCGTCTTCTGCATCAATACTATGTATTTCCGACATAACGTCCTCCTTATTTTCTTTTATTGGTATAGTATGTAGTATGCCATAATCTGTCCTGATACGCAAGAACCCTGTTAAAAGAAGAACATCTTAAAGATAAGCGCTGCAATGCCCTCTGTGCCCTGTTTGAAAAAGGCAACGGGATAACGAACGGTGTCAAACTCCCGGGATAACACGTTGGACCTGTTCAGAAAAAAGACTTTTCTTTTCCTTCGGTGGTGCTATAATATCTCTGAATTATCTGAAAGACCAGAAAGAAGGGAACAACAGATGAAAGAATCCAATCATTTATATACCAACACCGATCTGCGCAAGCTCCTCGTTCCCATCATCGTGGAACAGCTCCTTTCCTGCCTGATGGGTACGGTGGACACCATGATGGTAAGCAACGTAGGATCCGCAGCAATCTCTGCCGTGTCGCTTGTCGACTCCATAAATGTCCTCGTCATCCAGGCCCTTTCCGCGCTCGCTGCCGGCGGTGCCATCCTCTGTTCTCATTATCTTGGCAACCAGGACGAAAAGCATGCCAATCACGCTGCCCGACAAATCCTGCTTGTCATGACCGTATTATCCACGGCTTTAACACTGCTTTGCCTATTCAGCAGGACTCCTCTGCTGCGCCTAATTTTCGGAAAGGTTGAAGCAGATGTCATGGTAAATTCACAGGTTTATTTCCTGTTCACCCTGCTCTCCTTCCCTTTCATCGGACTATACGATGCAGGAGCCTCCATCATGAGAGCCCAAAACGACAGCCGGCATCCCATGATCATCTCCGTCATTTCCAACTTTCTCAATATCGGCGGAAACGCGATCCTAATCTTTGCTTTGCATATGGGCGTTGCCGGTGCTGCCATTTCCACACTGGTATCACGGATCTTCTGTGCCGTTGTAGTCATCTGGGAGCTCCGGAAAGAACAGAATCCGATTTCTGTCCGCAATTATCTTGCAATCCATCCGGATTTCTCCACAATTAAAAAGATCCTGTATATCGGAATTCCCTCCGGCATTGAAAACAGTATGTTCCAGTTCGGCAAATTAGCCATCCAGTCCACCGTTTCCACTCTGGGCACCATTGCCATCGCAGCCCAGGCGATAACGAACATTCTCGAGAGCTTAAACGGTGTCGCCGCCATGGGAATCGGCATCGGACTGATGACCATTGTCGGACAGTGTCTCGGTGCCGGTCGTAAAGACGAAGCGATTTATTATATTAAGAAGCTGTCCCTTCTTGCGGAAGCAGCCATCATCGTAAGCTGTCTGCTTGTTCTGGCACTCACCAAACCGATCACCATGATTGGCGGCATGGAAGCCGAAAGTGCCCGGCTTTGTTTCCAGATGGTTGTCTTCATCACCATTGTTAAGCCGATTTCCTGGGTGCTTTCCTTTATCCCTGCTTATGGCATGAGAGCAGCAGGTGATGTGAAGTTCTCCATGCTCACCTCCTGCTGCACCATGTGGCTGTGCCGTGTGGTTCTGTGTGTATATCTGTGCCGCGTCTGGGGCTTTGGACCAATCGCCGTATGGATCGGCATGTTCGCTGACTGGAGCATCCGTGCCGTGATCTTCTCCATCCGGTTCCATTCCCGCAAATGGCTGAACCATCACATTTTAGGGTGATTCTCCCGGGCATTTGACTCTTGGGCATCTGGCGAAGCTCTTACGGTCTCAGCAGCAAATGCTTCGACCTGTACTGAATAGCTACCGTATATTTTCATTAGTTCTACTACTTAATCTATTTTCAGCATATGTTCTAGTCGACGGCAACTCCGACTGAAAGGATGAGTACTCGGTGTCTCCACTGCGGTTGGACTTTCTCTCCGACACGAACCAGTCTTTTGCCTTGTACGAACTCTCGTCTTTGATGTCGTAGGACTCGTCTGCAAAGGAATATGACGTGCTGTCGAGAGCGCGAGACGTTGCAAAACGTCCAGGGGACGTTTGCTCTGCAACGACCGGAGCGGAGCGAAGACCTCGAACCTTCGAGCCCCGGCAGGGCTCGAAAACAAGAAAAAGGATATCTATTCGGATATCCTTTTTCTTGTTCCATTGAGAGCGCGAGACGGGACTCGAACCCGCGACCCCGACCTTGGCAAGGTCGTGCTCCACCAACTGAGCCACTCGCGCATATTCACTTACGTCTGTAATTCGTTATGTCTTACGGACAATTAGTATAATACTATAGGCGTCTCGCTTTGTCAACGATTTTTTAAAATTTTTTCAATTTTTTAAAAATTCCCTCATTTCAGTCCGGAAAACGCTGTATTTACAGCATTTACCGGACTATTCTCTTTTCATACAATTTCATACAATTTCCATATTCATTTTATTCGATCCGGTCTCTGTATTTCACCCGGTAGATTCTCTTTAATGATTCATTAATCCGATCCTCGGAAATCGTTCCATTCTGGACCGCATCCAGAACTCCCTGATAAGCCTCTTCAAAGTTCTCAGGCATCAATAACATATCCGCTCCTGCTTCAATCGCCTTAACCGCTGCCTCTGCGGAGGAATATGAATCCGTAATCACACCCATATCCAGTGCATCGGTAATGACGATACCATCATAGCCAAGCTGGTTTCTCAAAAGGTCATTAATCACTGTTCCAGATAAAGAGCACGGGGTATCATCTCCTACCACATTAGGAAGAGACAGATGACTGACCATCACAAAATCCACCCCTGCATCAATGCCGGACTGGAAGGCAGGAAGATCGGTCTGCTGCATATCCTCCAGTGTCTTCTCCGATACGGTTCTTTCATCATGTGGGTCTGTCGTGGCATCTCCGATTCCCGGGAAATGTTTTAAGCACGCGCTCACGCCACTTTCCTGCAGCCCCTGTACCTCCGCTGCCACCATCGTTCCTACGACATTCGGATCGGAGCCAAAGGACCGGTTTCCAATCACGGCATTCTCTGTAGAAATAACATCTGCAACAGGTGCAAAGTCCACATTAAAGCCAAACTGTGATAAATAAGTTCCAATCGTTGTGCCTACTTCCTTCGCTTTCTCCGGATCACAGGTGCTTCCAATCTCTGACATATCGCCCACATCATCGGCAAGGCCTGCCCCAGCAACACGGGATACGCTTCCCCCTTCCTCATCCACGGCAAGAAAAACGGGATAAATCATGGTATTTCTGGTTGTATCAAGCATCTCCTTCAACTGATCTTCCGACTGGATGTTTTTGCTGAAATAAACGAGACCGCCTACCGGATACTCACTTAGCTTCTGCTTGGTGGTATCTCCGGCCTGAATCACGGTATCCACGCCCGTCAACGCTTCCGGTGTAACCATGAACAGACCTGCTACTTTGTTCTCAAGAGACATTTCCGCAATGCAGGAATCTGCGATCTGATTCAGATAATCATCCGAGGTCAGCTCCTCCGGCTCTTCTTCTACCGGTGCCTCCACAACGGCCGGTTCCGAATCTGCCAATTCTTCAAGCTGCTCCTGCAATTCTTCGGTATGCTTCTTATCATTCAGGCGCTTCATCAACTGTGTCACACCAAGAATTCCTCCCGCAACCAGAGCAAGCCCTACTACAATTACTACGATAATCGCAATAAGCTGGTTTCTTTTACGTCTCATCCTCCGATATTCTCTTCGATCTATTTCATCGTCGTATAATTCCTGTTTGCTCATGGTACCTCCTAAATTTATCTATTCGTAAAAAGGGTTAATTTGCATGTTCTTATGCGCTTATCATATCACGAATCGAAGCGGGCATCAACACAATAACTTTGACACCCGCTTCTAAACTATGCTCTCCATTGGACTAACCTCTTTTTCTGTGAAATTTCCATTTCCATGGATAACCCGATATTCAATTGTACTTTCTCTTTCGTATTTTATTCACTACTCATTCGTATTAACAAACATGTAACGGTATCTTTCTTTTTATCTTCTGTTGCTCGTTACTTTCTCTTCTGTAGCTGATACGATTCGAATTGCTTCTGTCTTGTCTTTCGTACGTTGCTCTTTTGTACTTTTTACTGGTGTTGTGACGGCTTGTACTCATTACTTCAATAAAAGTGATGAGGAAAATTTATTCAGTTTCCGGTGGACTGTACCTCCTTTGCTTTAGATTATCTATGTGAAAGATATCTCTTGTTTATGTCTTTATTATAACAGACAGATTTAATTTGTCAACGCATTTTTGCAATTTTCTTTTTATTTTTCGATTTTATTTTTTACAATGTTATTTTATCAGATTAATTGTCGAATTTTGTAAATAATTCCAAATATTTACAGATATCCACTATAAACCCAACTGTATGACTATAGAAATGTCTACATGAATATCTATGTGAATGTGAGCATGAATGTGAATGTGAATGTGAATGTGAGCGTGAATATGAATACGAAATTGAAATACAGAAAATATGTTTTCTGTAACTGGGCGAGGTAACTACATGAGATAAACTACGCTGTGAAACAGCGGTTTTGCGAATGGAGTTTTGAATAGTTACTTTTTCTTTCTTTTGCAGCTTATCTTCTTCTATGAATAATATGAGAGTCAAAAGCCATTTTACCATATATAGACTTTTCCACGGATTAGTACATCGTTCCATAAATAACCGGCCTAATCACGCAGTATGCAGATCCAGATGTGCAGTCCAAAAAGCGCAGACGTAACAGGCTACGCCGAGGCTTTTTGAACCGCGAAGCCGGATTTGCTGACAAGCGAATAGGCTAGTTATTTTGTAAACGCTGTTACTAGATCAGCGGATACTTGTCGGTAAGCTTCTGGACGATGGCTCTCGCTTCCGGAAGCTTCTCCTCGCCGCCCTTCACAATTAATGCAATGGCTTCTGCAATCTGATCCATATCCTCCGTGTTCATTCCTCTGGAAGTAACAGCCGGTGTTCCAAGACGGATACCGCTTGTTACAAAAGGAGACTTCGGATCATTCGGAATGGTGTTCTTATTTGCTGTAATATGCGCTTCATCCAGCATTTTCTCAACAGCCTTACCGGTCAAATCAAACGGAGTAAGATCCATGAGCATCAGATGATTGTCTGTACCACCGGATACGATCTTGATTCCTCTGTCCTTCAAGCCCTTGCAAAGAGCCTGTGCATTGTCAATAATGTTCTTCTGATACTGCTTGAATTCATCGGTCAAGGCTTCCTTGAAGCAGACAGCCTTAGCTGCAATCACATGCATGAGCGGTCCTCCCTGGATGCCCGGGAACACGGCCTTATTGAAGTTATACTTATCTGCTGCCTCCTGGTTGCAGAGAATCATACCGCCTCTGGGGCCACGCAGTGTTTTATGTGTGGTGGTGGTTACCACATCTGCATACGGAATCGGGCTCGGATGAAGTCCTGCTGCCACAAGTCCTGCGATATGAGCCATATCCACCATCAATACTGCTCCAACCTCATCTGCAACTTCACGGAACTTCTTGAAATCAATCGTTCTTGCATACGCAGAAGCACCGGCAATGATCATCCTGGGCTTGCATTCCAGTGCGATCTCTCTTAATTTATCATAGTCAATAAATCCTTCATCATTTACCCCATAAGGCACGATATGGAAATATTTACCGGAAATATTCACCGGACTTCCATGGGTCAGATGTCCGCCATGATCCAGATTCATTCCCATAATGGTATCTCCCGGATTACAGATTGCAAACTGTACGGCAAGATTGGCCTGGGCACCGGAATGAGGCTGTACGTTTGCATAATCACATCCAAACAGTTCCTTGGCACGTTCGATTGCAAGGTTTTCCACCACATCTACACACTGGCATCCACCATAGTAACGCTTTCCCGGATAGCCTTCTGCGTATTTGTTTGTTAACGGGCTTCCCATAGCTGCCA
>CAVJLN010000037.1:0-27982 GCA_963650485.1 Bacteroidaceae bacterium | reverse complement strand
GCCTTATATATTTTAATGATGGTAGCAGCATTTTTATGTTTGTATTATACGGAGAAGAAGCCATGGCTATTGGCAGGAGTTACGTTTTTTCTTGCCATGGCATTTATGGCAAAGTGTTTACATATGGCGCTGGGAGTGCTTATTTTGCTTGCATATCTGCCAAGAATTTATAAGAAATTAAAGTTTAGACATTATCTGACTGCGGCAATAACAGGTATATTACCTGTAACAATCTGGGGTGTGATTCGTTATCTCTTTGATGGCTGGGTATTTATCAGGGGAATGCTTGGAATGGAAGTGGTAGACCGGATTGAGAGTTCAAAGGATTATCTGGGATATGTTACTTATATTTTATCAAAACCGTGGATTGATTTGGCATTGCTGGCAGTTATTATTGCCCTGGTGATGAAGAAAAGAGAACCCAATAATCAGGGAAACAGGAAAAGCTTTCGGATGAAATTGCAGGGAATCGTCAATCATCCTCTTTATCTGTTTGTGCTTTGGATGATAGTTCCGCTGGTGATTTATAGTGCATCCGGAGCATTTATGGAATGGTATAGTTATATTAGCTTTGTGCCATTTTGTATTCTTGTGGGAGCAATTGTTGGTAAGGCATTCTTTGGCGGCTTGAAAAAATGGGGAAATGTATTGGCATTGCTGCTGATCGGCGTAAGTGTAGGTACAGCAGTGTATATGGAAGTTAATAAGTTAAATACGCTTTCTTATGTGAATAATGTGGATTTGCGTCAGGATCTTAAGGATTTAGTAGAACGCAATCCTGAGCTTACAGGAAGGAAAATGTATATTGAAAATAGCCGTAATGAATATAAAGAGCAAGGTGTCTGGGAACAGAATAATATAGTGGATGCGTATCTTGCCGGTAATTTTATTCCGGTAGATGGTGGAGTATCCTTATTCCTTGAAGATGAAGATGATACTGTTCTGCTGGTGTTATCCAAAAGCCTTATGGAGCCTTATTATGATAGTATTGCCGGGCATGTAATTTTAGTAGATGGGAATGACTATTTGATTTTTTGTAAGCAGACATATTCTTAAGTATGAATTTGAATTGATAAAGAAGGAAATTAATAAGCAGCCTGATGAAATTTATAATTTCATCAGGCTTTCGTATTCCTTCTGCCGCTTGGGAGAAGTCTCAGCGGCTTTAAAATCAGGGTTATTATATTCCGGAGACAATTCTTCTGGAAGAATGCTTCCGGGATGAAAAAGGAGTTCCAAGGTATAAGGATCCTGTCCGTATTTTTGGAATTTGTTCATTAATTGGTTGATCCGGTCCGCATCCATGGAGCCACCCATAATTAATCCCCATAAATAATAGTTTCCTTTCATGGGAATAATAGGATGTCTTTTTGTATACAATGTGCAAAATTGAATAATGATATTTTTGATCAGATTTACCGGTGGATAAGTATGGTACAGAGCCGGAGTGCTTAAATAAGGTGTTAAGGGTTCTCTGGAAATCCGGATATACTGTACCTCATAATGATTCCAAAGCACGACATCGCGCAGGGCATCCCAGACAACCGGAATCATATGGGAATGCTGGTGACTGTCAAGACATAGTACATAATTCGAAGGCATCGCATGGTATAACTTTTGAATCTGTGCCTGAATCTCTGTGGAAAGCTGCTTACGCAGTTCATTTCGCACAGAGGTGTAAGAGCTTTTAAAGAAATACATCCAGCTGCACTTAAAATATCCGTTTTCATCAACAAGAAGCGGAATTTCCGCAGGATCCGCACAGCAATGTCCTTCGAAAAAGTTGAGGTGTAGTGCAACCGTCAGCGCAGGACGTTCCTTCATTACAGGAAGAAGCAAGTCCATACAGTCTGCAAAGCAGCTCATATTGGGAATGACACTGATCCCGGATAGTTTTCCCTGTTGAACAAGGGTTAATATTTCTTTTGACGCATTTCTTGAAATGCCGTAATCATCGGCATGATATACAATCATGGTGTTGCTCCTTGAGTAATTTTTCTTATTTTGTAACTATTCAGAGCCATGCAAAATCTGATAAATATGATCGGAATGCTTGCATTCCAGAGCATATTTGACAGATTTTATATGGCGAAGTAACCACATGAGTAAAACTTGAGTTGCGTTAGCAACGGTTTTACGAATGGGGTTCTGAATAGTTACCTTATTTTTTAACTTTCTATATCAATCGTTTCATATCCACAACGTCTGCTGATCAGATACCTCGGTCTTGCCTTGATTTCATCATAAATTCTGGAGATATAATGTCCGATAATACCGAGACTGATCATCAAAATACTTCCAATCCAACACAGAAGGATAATAACAGTAGTAAATCCTTCTACAGCGGTTCCGGAAAAGTACCGGAACAATGCCTCAATCGTAAAGCCGAAAGCCGGGATAAACATGAACCAGCCTAAAATGGTAACAACCTGCATCGGTGCGCCGGAAAAAGAGGTAATATTGCGGAGAGCATATTTTACCAGACTCCAAAAGCTCCATTTGGAAGTGCCGATTTTCCGCTCCTGCACCTCAAAAGGGATCTGGATTGTTTTAAATCCAACCCAGGAAGATAAAGCGCGGAAGAACGGAGTCCGCTCCGGCATCAGGAGGAGTGCATCAATCGCTTTCCGGTCCAGAAGCTTAAAATCGGAAGCATTTTTCATATCAATTTTCGTGAGACTACTGATAATTCCATAAAACCCATTGGCGCACATACGATGGAAAGCGCTTTCCTTGCCGCGGTTGGATTTTACGGCTTCGACTACCTCATATCCGTTCTTCCATAATTCATACATTTGCGGAAGAAGTGTGGGAGGATGCTGCAAATCACAATCCATAATGACGGCACATTCTCCGGCAGCAGCTTCAAGGCCTGCGAAAATGGCTGATTCCTTGCCAAAGTTGCGGGAGAAAGAAAGTCCCTTGACGTTCGTTTTCGTCTGTGCAAGCCTCACAATGTTTACATAGGTGTTATCCACAGAACCATCATCGACGAAGATGATCTCAAAGTCAATTTTGGCCTGATTTAAAATTCCTTCGATTGTTTCATAGGTGCGAAAAATATTATCCTGTTCATTGTAGGATGGAATCACTAGAGAAATCATATCTGGAATCGCTTTCTGTTTGTTAGATTAATTTTAGAGTCATAAAAAATTATCTTCTCTATAGATTGATTATAGCTGTTTGTTTTTAAAACTGCAATCCGGTTTTCCTGATAATGCTGTAGTAGTGCAACAGTTGGTTACCGTTCCCACAGAAGACAGACACTTGCGTTCGGGTTGCGTATGAACACTTGCGTTCGGGCTGCGTAAAAACTGTTCAGCAATAAAATACATGGTAAATTAGAAATGCATGTGGTATAGTATAGAGGCTGAGGAAGATCATGTTAGAACGCTCAGCATAGCAGACGGATGATACGAAGGGAAGCAATAGCATGGAACATCAGATCACAGAGAAGCAGGCATTTATTTTTACCGGGGACGGATTTTATCCGGATTACGCAGAAGGACAGGCAACGCAGGATCCCATGGAGCTGCTTTATCACATAAGTCTTACGGAGAATCCGGCACGACTTACCGTGTCCGGTTATTTCCTGTATTTGGTTTCTGTGGCTTTCTTCAAGGAATTAACGGAGATCCCGGAACTTGAAATGGCGCGGGATGAGGTTGAGGTAAAGCTGTCAGAAGACAGAATGGCAGAGCTGCTGGCTGCAACACCCTATGTCATCGGAGCTGAGCATATAAATAAAAACTGGCTGAATAAGCAGTTCTCCGGGCTTTTACAGATTTATCGGAGAGAGATTAAGGCATATTCCGGCACGGTTGCAATGTATCTGGAAGAACGAAACCAGAATCTGCATGTACCGGAGAGAATTTTTTTACATCTGGTTGAAAACAAAGATGATGATTATCCATTTGCATTTCTTGCAACCTATGCGTCCCGTCAGGAAGACGGAAGTATCCGGCATATGCCTTTGCAGTATGCGTTAACCGAATACCGGTCGGATAAAGAAAAGCTGCTAGCCCTGCTCTCGGGACTGAACCGTGCAGCAGAGGTATCACCGGTGATTGCGGAATTTATGGAAAGCGGAGAGATGTTCCATCCGCTGCGCCTTACCTCGAAGGAAGCGTTTTCCTTTTTAAAGGATATTGAGAAAATTGAACAGGTGGGAATTTTGTGCCGTATTCCGAATTGGTGGAGAAAGCGGAATTCCATGCTGTCGGTACAGGTACAGCTTGGAGAAGAAAGACCGGCGCTGCTTGGCTTTGATGCACTGGTTTCCCTGCAGCCGTCCCTGACGGTAAACGGAGTCAGCCTGACGCAGCAGGATATTCAGGATTTGTTGAACCAGACGGAGGGACTTGCTCTCTTAAAGGGAAAATGGATAGAGGTAAATCATGAAAAGCTGAAGAAACTGTTGGAGGCTATGGAAGGGATTCCGGAGAATTTATCCTTCCGTGAAGCAATGCAGCTGGAAATGGGAAATAACCGGATTCTGCCTGATGTTGGTGTCATTGTAACGAATGGGGAATGGCTGTCCGGAATGCTGACGAATCTCAAAAATCCGGGAAGAATACGTGCCGTTCCGGTACCAAAGAGTCTGCATGCATCATTAAGACCATACCAGAAGGATGGATACAACTGGTTAAGATATATGAATAAACTGAATTTCGGAGCCTGCCTTGCGGATGACATGGGACTTGGCAAGACGCTGCAGGTTCTCACGTTTCTTGAGAGGATGCGGAAGGATACGCCCAAAGCAAGAGTTTTGCTGATTGTTCCGGCATCGCTGATCGGGAACTGGCAGAAAGAGAAAGACAAATTTGCACCGGATATGACCATGCATGTGCTGTATGGAAAAACTTCTGCAAGTCTTTCAGAAGAACTCATGGAGGAAAAGGCGTTTCTTACCATAACAACCTATGGAATGGCGGCCAAAGTGGAAAGCCTTAAGGATGTGGAGTGGGACTGTCTCATTCTGGATGAGGCGCAGGCAATTAAGAATCCGACTACAAAGCAGACCAGAGAAATCAAGAAAATAAAAGCAGCAATGCGGATTGCCATGACAGGTACGCCGATTGAAAATGAGCTGACCAATCTGTGGTCTCTGTTTGACTTTTTAAATCATGGATTACTTGGTTCTTCCAAAGAATTTCATGAGTATTGTAAGGGATTAGAGAGTAATCCACAGGGATATGCCAGACTTAAGGCGATTGTTCAGCCTTTCATGCTGCGCAGGGTGAAAACGGACAAGCAGATCATTTCCGATCTTCCGGAAAAGATAGAAATGACGGATTATGTGGCTCTGTCGAAGCGGCAGACAGTACTGTACCGTAAGGCGGTTGCGGATATGGAACAGAAGGTGTTGGAATCGGAGGGTATTGAGAGAAGAGGAATTGTACTTGCTACCATTATGAAGCTGAAGCAGATCTGTAATCATCCGGCACAGTATCTCGGACAGGAGGATTATGCAGCAGCAGATAGTGGTAAGTTTGAGGTGTTAAGGGAACTGTGTGAGACTATCTATGAAAAAAGAGAAAGGGTAATTGTTTTCACCCAGTTTAAGGAAATTACAGAGTATCTTGCCAATTATCTTACCGGTATTTTCCATGCAAAGGGCTATATCATTCACGGAGGTACTCCGGTAAAACACCGTGCAGAAATCGTGGAAGCCTTTCAGGGAGAGCGTTATGTACCGTTTGTTGTGCTTTCTGTTAAGGCGGCAGGTACAGGGCTTAATCTTACCAGGGCAAATCATGTGATCCATTTTGACCGCTGGTGGAATCCGGCAGTAGAGAATCAGGCAACAGACCGTGCATTCCGGATCGGACAGACAAAGGATGTTATGGTACATAAGCTGGTCAGTCAGGGGACAATTGAGGAAAAAATTGATCAGATGATTCATTCCAAGAAAGAATTAGCGGAAAATGTCATTGGCTCCGGAAGCGAAAAATGGATTACAGAGCTTTCCAATGAAGAATTGTTCTCGTTATTAAGACTGGAAAGCAGATAGAGGTGGCAGATGAAAAATTATTGGGACGATGGAGAATTATACAGCCAGCCAAGTGAGAGCCTGCTGAAAAGAAATGCCAGCGACAGTCTGAAAAAGCAGAAGATGAAAGGCAAAACGATGCATCCTATCCTTATCAGCGGAAGGAAAATTGCAAAAAGCTGGTGGGGAAATGCATGGTGCGAAAATCTGGAAAGATATGCGGATTATGCATCCAGACTGGAACGTGGGAAACGGTATGTACGTACCGGAACCGTTGTTGATCTGCAGATTGAGAAGGGAAAAATCCAGGCACGTGTGCAGGGAAGGAGAAAGTCCCCTTATAAAATTGAAATCCGTATCAGTCCGTTGGATCAGGAACACTGTCAGCAGGTAATGACACGTTGTACAGAGAAGGTGGAGAATATTGAAAAATTGCTGGATGGAAATTTCCCTTTAAGCATGAAGGAATTGTTTACAGGTGAAGGGGGATTGTTTCCCCGGCCGAGCGAAATCAGCTTTAGCTGCAGCTGCCCGGACTGGGCATTGATGTGCAAGCATGTTGCAGCTGCTTTATATGGTGTCGGGGCAAGACTTGATGAAGATCCCTCCTTATTTTTTGAACTCAGGGGAATTGATATGGATCGGTTTCTTACGGTTGCGTTGGATAACCGGGTGGAACTGATGCTGGAAAATGCAACAAAGAAAAGCCCCCGCATTATGGAGGATACCGCAGATCTTTCATCCCTGTTTGGGGTTTTGTAGCGATCTGGAAGACAAGTGTAACTCTGAATAGACGAACAAGTTATGGCAGTAGTCCGGGAGTAACGGATAACTGCCATATTTTTTGGGCTATGGAGCCAATAGTTACTGAATTGTTCGTAAAAAAATAAAAATATTCTGTCTTGTGTCTTGACATAGGACATATTGAGGCGATGTATATAATACAATGTTTGTGTCAAAATAAGCGGAGATGAAGTATGGCACGAATTATTGATTATGAGGCTCAAAATATCATAGGCGATAAGTTGCGCGAGTACAGACTGGAACGGCACATGAGTCAGAAGGAATTAGCAGAACGTCTTGAAACTTATGCCATATATGTCTGTCGCGGTTCTATTTCAAGAATTGAAAACCATGAACGTACAGTTACGGATTTTGAACTACGTGCCATGGCAGAGATTCTGGAAATAGATATAGTTGATCTTTTTGAAAAATAGAAATTGTGGATATACAAAAAGCACTGATTTTGCGTTAGGATGGTATAAGTGATGACGCGGATCAGTGCTTTTTATGATGAGGGGATACTTATGGAAGGGACAAATGTAAAGGACATCAAAGAAAAGAATATATTAATTATAGAAGATGAGCCAATGGCATTAAGATATCTGATCAAAATTGTAGAAGACTGCAGTCCGTTGGAATGTCATGTGTTTGGATATACGAATCTGAGGGAAGCGTTTGATTGTATGAAGCATCGGAAGATTTCTCTGTTTATTGTGGATATCATGCTGGATCAGAGTGAGTATAACAGGGAGGGATATCAGTTTGTTGAAGAGATGCGCAGTAATGAGGAGTATCGGCATGTGCCGGTGATCTTTGCAACCGGACTGGAAGAACCGCGGGCGCTGGCTTATAAGGATTTACATTGCTTCGGCTACCTTCAAAAGCCTTATGATGTCAATGAAATTCATAAGATGGTGAAGAAGTGTCTGACTTATAAGCAGGCGGAAGGAAAATCGAAGCTTCATTTGAAGAAGGATGGAATTCATATTCTCTTTGATACCGATCAGATTGTCTATGTTCGTATTATTGGAAAGAATTTATCTGTTAAAGTGCATGGTAGGCCACTGAGTCAGTATGGATACCTCACAATGAAGGAAATCGCAGAACAGCTTAAGACAGAATCCATGATAACCTGTGGAAAAGGTCTGCTTGTTAATGGAAAATATATGGATCATCTGGATCAAAAGGGCAGAATGCTATATCTGAAAGATGATGCGGAACCTTTGAAGCTGACCAGAGCTGGACTGAAAGAGAACATCCATAGTATTACTGATAGCTTTTCACAGTAAAACTGTGGATGAAATAAGCCCCGACATTCAAAACAAACAGCGGAACTGTATTAAGGCAAATGTAGATCATGGCTATAATGAAATAAAAAGCAGAGGAGTCCATGATGACAGAAGAGTTTTCGATTGATAATGAACAAATGGGGAAGAGAATACGGGAGTTACGAGAGAAAAGAGGACTCACTCAGGATGCCTTATCAGAAATTCTTTCCGTAGGACCGAATGTAATCGGATGCTATGAACGAGGGGAATATGGTCCGTCAAAGAAGACTCTCAGGCTGATTTGTCAGTATTTTGGTGTATCTACGGACTATCTTCTGTATGGAGAAAAAGAAGATGTAGAAGATATTATGGAACAGGTAGATCATTTCTCAGATGCTGATAAGCTGAAAGTATTAGTACGTCTGATGCATTACTTTATAAAAGGAAATATACTTACTAAGGAAGATAAAGCGTGCAGAGATCGTATGAAAACAATCATTGATCGGTTATTTGAATCTGGGGAATAAGGGGACGAAATACATACGATGAAAACAATTTTAATTTTGGAAGATAATGTCCGTGAGATGGAGCGGCTGGTTAAAATTGTTCGTGAACAGGGCACACAGAATGAAATAGTCTGTGCGGTGAACCTAGAACAGGCATATCACATGGCAATGGAGCAATCTATTGATCTTTTTCTATTAGATATTATTCTGGATCCCCGAACCTCCGGGGACGCTTCCGGTATGAACTTTGCAGAGCATATTCGTGAAGTGGAACGTTATCATTTTACTCCAATTATTTTTATTACCGGATTGGAAGATCCAAGCCTGTACGCATACAGTGATGTTCGATGCTACAGTTATGTTGAGAAACCTTATGATGCAAAGCAATTATCGGAGCTCATAAAGGAAACACTTACCATTCCAACATACTCATCCGCCTCAGACAGAGTATATTACAGAAGGGATGGAATGTTATTAAGACTTCGCAAGGATGACATTGTCTATATTGAGAATGGACGCTCCGGAAGAGTGATCCATACAACAAACGATGAGCGTTATCTGCCATATAAACCAGTTAAGGATCTTCTTAAAAAACTGGATTCCGATAATTTTGTTCAGTGTAACCGTTACATGATTGTTAATCGGAATCATTTAGAAACGATAGATTCGGTAAACAGGTACATTACATTTAAGAATAGAACAGATCGGGTAGAAATTGGACTGACATTTAAGAAGAGCTTTTTGCGGAGGGTGTTTAATGGTTAGAGATATTATGGGGCTGATGGAAATATTATCATTTTTGTATATGGCAGTGGCAGTTTATAATATATTTTCTGCTACTTTCTTTGTCCTTCTTCTGGTGCTCATGATTTTGGAATGGCAAAAGATGCGAACGGAATCGGAGAAATGTAAAACGCAGTTGCAATTAAAAGGAATATATTATGAGGCGTATGAGGGATTGATTCAGTCAATTAGAGAACGACAGCATGATTTTAAAAACCATCTTAATGCGATTGAGGGTATGATTTATTCCATAAATGATTATGATGAGTTGGTTGAGGAACAGAAAAAATATATGCATAGTATTATGGGAGATGTGGAAACTGCAAGACTGCTAACGTTAGTAGAAAATCCATTAATTGCAGGATTTTTAAGTTACAAGGTATCGAGAGTACAGGAAATGGGTATAACGGTCAAATATCATTGTGTATTGCAAAAACGTGAAATGAAACTTCCGGAATTTAAACTTATAGAGATGATGGGAATTTTGTTTGATAATGCTACGGAAGAGTTAAGCAGCGATAATATTGAGAGTAAAGTTCTTGAACTTGAGCTGATGGTAGAAGATGATAAAATGAGATTTTCTGTGAAAAATTCGTATGATAAGACAAAAGTGTTAGATATCTCAAAAATTTTAAAAAAAGGATATAGCAGTAAAGGAAAAGGTAGAGGGATTGGATTATCAAAACTAAAACATATGATTAATGATGCTGATGGAGAAATTATTGCATCAAAAGAAGTTTTTCATAATACACCGGTGTTAAAAATGGAATGGATTGTTAATATTTAGAATAAATATAAATTTTTCAAGGAATGATCTGTTTTTTGTAAGGAAAAAGTAATATAATACTTTCGTCCTATTTTTATTACAGTAAGATGATGAGGTGGAATGACGAATGAAGGAAATAAAGCAAGAGCTTTTCATAGCCATTCTGGACGATGATCCTGATTTTACACACGTTTTATCGCGGATGATAGAGAAAGTTTTGGGTGTCAGGAGTGTACAGGCACATGTTCATACTTTCCGGACAACGCAGGAGGCGGATACTTCGCCGTTGTCATTTGACTTGCTGTTTCTGGATGTGGAACTGGGTGATGAGAATGGGATTCAGTGGGTAAAGAAGTGGAGAAAGACCCGTAAGTTTCAGGATATTATTGTTGCTTCGTCCTATGATCGTTATGTGTTTGACAGTATCGAGGCCCGGCCATTTGCTTATATAAGGAAGGCACATTTGGAAGAGGACCTGCGGAAGGCGATTCAGAGATATTGGAAAGAAAGCCGTGAAGAGCCTATTTATGTTATTGTGAAGGATGGCAAGAAGGATATATTTGTAGATCCTTACCATATTGACTATTTACAGGCGAACGGTCATTATATTGATATTATCATGGATAATGAAGAACCAATCGTGGTGAGAAATCATATTAATGAACTTCAGCATACCTTGGAAAAGTACGGCTTTGTCCGTATTCAGGTAAGCTATCTTGTCAATGTGAAGTTTATAGAGCGATTTGATGGCAAAAATGTTTATTTACGTAACGGAATAAAGAAATTCATTAGTCCACGTTTTGAAAAACAGCTTCTTGAAAAGTTGAGGAGTTATATGGAATCCGATGGAGATGACTTAAATGGAGATACTGGCTAACCTGTGTGAATCGGTGCTGTGGATTGTATTTTTAAAGATGTTTTGTCTGCCAAAGCATAGTAAGAAGATCGATTTTGGGGGAGCAGTAACGGCGATTTTTCTGCTTATGGCAAGTATTGGTCTTTCAGACCGGTTTGCATTATTTTCCCAATATACGGTACTTATTGATTTTATAATTACCTTCGGGTATACCATGCTTTTCTTGCAGGGCATGTGGTACTGGAAGCTTTTTCTGATTGCAGTCTATAATGTTGCACTTCTTGGTTCAAGTGTTCTGGCGGTAAATATTTTCGTGAATTTTTTTCATGTAGATGCGGCAGTGCTCGTGGCTAATGACAATCCGTTGCGGATCGCCATGATTGTTATAGCCAAGGCCGTATTGATTCTGTTGGTGATTCTTTCCGGAATTTTCGGAGATAAGATTATGGTATTGCGAAGAGCAGGAGTGTGGATTATTGTATTTCCGTTCTTAACGATATCCACAGGAACAACATTACTTCAAATTTTTGTGCATTTTTACAGGAAGACTACGGACATTGTGTGGATTGCATGGCTGCTTTTGATGATTTGTGCATTATGTTTTATGAGTTTTCGGTTGTCCTATAGCGCTTATCAGGGTAAACAACAAAAGAAAATGAGTGATTTCCTGCGAAAACAGATGGTAATTCAGCAGCAGACCTATAAGCAGCAGTATGAAAATATTCGGAAAGTCCGTAAGATGCAGCATGATATGAAACACCGTCTGGTGGTCATCGAGCAGCTCCTGATCGAAAAGGACTATGAAAGAGCACAGAGCTATACCAGAGATTTCCTGACAGAATTGGATGGGGTAAAAGAATTTAAATATGGAGATAACTCTTTAAGTACTCTGCTTTTAATGAAGGAAGACATTGCGAAAGAAAATGGGATTGACATCAAAATTGATGCGGATGCACTGGAGACAAAGCGAGTTTCTGATCTTGATCTGGCAATGATTTTGGGAAATCTTATGGATAATGCAATTGAGGCTGCTAAAGAGGTAAAAGAAAACCCAAAGATCCAGGTACTTATAAAAACAAGGGGGTTATTATATATCAGTGTTCAAAACTCGGTGAAGGATTCGGAAATGGTGAAACCGGGCAGGAACAATTACACAACCAAAGAGGATGCATTGTTACATGGATTTGGTATCTCATGTATTCAGGAGCTGGTTGATAAAAACGGAGGAAGGTTTGATCTGAACATTTCTGAAGGCTGGTTTCAGGCTGAAATCTTCTTCTGACAGGCTGTCAATGGGAAAATATGACAAAAATCGGGCAAAAGCTGACATTCTGCTATTCAAATGAAAAGATTACGGTTACAATAATGGAAAAGGAGGGGGGAAGCAGACGTGTCGGAATTTCTTGCAAAGAGAATCACGATGAGGTTCATCCGTAAGTTTCAGATTAAAGAAGAGGATTGGGATTTGTACTACCTCGGTATCGAGGTTATTGTAACTACGGCATTGACGAGTCTGATGATCATGATGCTTGGAATTGCGTTGCGGAATTTTTTCGGATCTGTTGTTTTCTTACTGTGCTTTATGAGTATTCGAGGTTACTGCGGAGGATATCACGCAAAAACCAGAGTGCGGTGTCTCTTTGTTTCGATACTGTGCTACCTGCTTTCGTTTGGAATGATGAAAGGCCTGCTGTTTCTTCCGGAAATTGCACAGGTTGTTCTCATTGTGATTGGGGTGGCAACGGCGTTTGTACATTTCGCGAAGCTTGCGCCGGTAGAAAATCCAAACAAGAGAATCCGTGAAGAGATGAAGGAACAAAACAAAATCATGTCCTTTGTGATGCTCGTGGGCTGGTATATGATCTGTTCTGTGTTTGTGTTTGCCGGAAAATACGAGATATCAACGCAGATATGGGCAACAATAGAAATTATAGCGGTACTCCTCTGTGTAAAAAGGAGGAAAAGAAAATGAACAAATTCAAAGCAACATTGTCAAGGCTCATTATGGCAGCCGTTTGGGGCGTAGCAATCACAACATTGACTTCTACATCCCGTTATTTGACATATCAGCCGAAGGGCGAAGAAGAATTAATGCGTAGATATCTTTAATGGTGTACATATGCGGTGTAAAAGGGATAAAATGTACATGTTTAGATATGCAAAAAACCTCCAGCAGGACAACCTGTCTGGAGGTTTTTTGTTTATGTTAGGTAGCTGTTGTGAAATGGTACGAGATTTGATATGATACTATTCAGAGCCGTTCTGAATAGATACGTTTAGGGGAAGAAATGGAATGAATCATCTGAAATGGGAACAACAAAAACAGGAAAACTTATGGAGTGTTTTATATTTTATTGTGACAGCAGTTGCGATTCTGCTGTTGGCAACGAGATCATCGTTTCTTTATCCCTGCAATAATTGGGATGATGCAAACAGCTATTTTTCCGTTGGTAAGGCAATTTTTAATGGAAAGCTTCCCTATCGCGAGGTGTTTGATCAGAAGGGAATCCTTCTTTATTTCTTATATGGTCTGTGTTATCTGATTTCCCATACCACATTTGCTGGAGTTTTCGTGATGGAATGTATTCTGGCGTTCTTTGATCTGCTGGGCATTTACCGGATTTTGCTCCTTTATATGAAAAGAAATATAGCACTTGTTCTGACACCATTTCCGCTTGCTATGGTGTTTGCTTCTTATAGCTTTTACTGGGGTGGTGCTGCAGAAGAAATATGTCTTCCGTTTTTCGTGTGGGGGCTGTATCTGGGCTTGCACTATTTTAAGACGGAGTACCCATACAAGGCCATGGACAGCCAGACTCTGGTGATAGCAGGCGTGCTGGCTGGTGTGGTTGCAAATATTAAATTTACGGTGTTGGGATTTTTCTTTGCATGGATGATGTGGGTGGCTTTTTCCTGTCTGATCCGGAAGGATGTGAAACGTGCGTTTGTGTCCTGTGGCTGGTTTTTGCTTGGCATGGCGATCCCGTTTGCACCGGGGCTTATTTATTTTGGCGTGAGGGGTGCGTTGTATGACTGGTATTGGGGATATGTTTATATTAATGTATTTCTGTATAGTAATCTGGATGGCGCCGGACCTTCCGTTGGAGAGAGAATCTATAAGCTTGCGAAAATTTTGTACTGGTTGATCCGGGTGAATTTTATATATTACATTGCAATTATTCCGGGAATGTTCGGAATGCTCCTGGAAAGGAAGCAGAAGTGGATGACCCGTATGTTTGTACCGGTGCTCTTTGGATTTCTGTTCTTTGGAATTTACATCGGAGGTTCCGAACTTCCTTATTATGCATTGCCGCTTGGTGTATTTGCGGTCTGTGGATTTGTCCTGCTTGGAAAGCTGACAGAGTGGCTGATGCAGAAGTTAGAGAAATTTTCCTGTTTGTCTGTTGCAAAGTGGCTGCAGGGTGTTTTCATGGTGGCAGCGATTGGAGCAAGTGCGCTGATCGTATATTTGAATTCGGTCAATATTCCTTATATGAAGATGAAGCGCGAAGATTTGTTTCTGTTTGATTTTAAAGAGATTGTGGAACAGTCGGAGAATCCGACCCTGTTAAATATCGGATGTCTGGATGCCGGATTGTATACGGTGTGTGACATCGTGCCGACATGCCAGTGGTTCCAGACGCAGACCATTAATTCGGATGTGGTGTATCAGGAGCAGGAGCGGTATATCCGGGAGGGACAGACAGAATATGTCCTTGCCAGAGACAGCTATCCGGAGGTGATCTGGGAGCAGTATGATCTGGTGGCTGAAGAAGAGTTTGACGATGGAAATTATGTAAGTACCTATTATCTTTTCCACAGAAAATAGAGATTGAAAATGCTGGAATTTTAAAATGGATGCATGAGGGGATAGAATAGTGAAGCTGAAAGAGAAAAAGACCTTATTGATACAGGCTGGGAAAAGTCTTTTTACATCCTGGGCCTTAATGAAAGCGGCGCGAATGGAACCGGGAAATATATTTACACTGATTTTCTTCCTGCTGGCCTTCTTCTTTTACCGGGAGGTTTATAGGAAACTTGCGGATTCGCAGAAGGCAGACCGCAGAAGGAAGGTGGTATCGGCAGTTTTGGCAGTGATCTATACGCTGTGTTATATGCTGTTGGATGCGTCGCATTACATAGAATCGTTAACCAATCGGATGTTTCGGCTTGGTATTCTTGCAGCAACCGCAATTGGTTTCTGGGCCTTGTTTGATGCATTGCTCAAATTCCTGTTCCTTCAGGTTACGGAGAAGGAAAAGATGAAAGAGTTGTTTGGTGAAAAGGAACCGGGCAAAAGCCGGAATCCTTTTGCAGCACATCCGTTGGCTGCGACATTCCTTGTATGCCTGCTGGGGTGGCTGCCCTATTTCCTGTATCAGTTTCCGGGAATTATGACACCGGACAGCATTAACCAGCTAGAGCAGGTGCTTGGTGTGGTTTCTTATAGTAATCATCATCCGTGGGTACATACCCTGCTGATAAAGGTATTTTACTCGGTCGGATTTGCCATGACGGATAATATGGTATTTGCAATGGGCTTTTATACCTTTGCGCAGATGTGTATTATGGCATTTAGTGTTGGCTATTTTGTTTCGTCCATGCGGTTCCTGCATCTGAAAGCGGGATGGTGTACCGCAATGGCTCTGGTATTTGCAATCCTGCCATACCATGCTGTTTATGCGGTTACGGTCTGGAAGGATATTCCATTTGCAGCAGCCGTACTGGTGTTTCTTACTTCACTGTTACGGCTCCGGAATGGAGGGAAATGGCAGCATGCCGTATTGTTTGCGTTAAGTGGAGCGGAGATGTGCCTGTTCCGATCGAATGGCTGGTATGCATTTTTAGTATGCATTCCGTTTTTTATTGCTTCTTTCTGGAAAAAGAACCGCAAAGTGGTCGGACTTCTGGCTGTTTCCCTGCTTGCAGCAGTTGTGGTGAAATATCCGCTGATGAATGGATGTCAGGTAACGCCGCCGGATTTCGTGGAATCGTTGTGCATTCCCATTCAGCAGGTTTCGTATGTTCTTGTAAATGACAGGGAGTTATCTCCGGAACAACTGGAATTGATTGATGCAGTCATTGACCGTAATTATGTGAAGAACCTGTATAATCCGGAATTCGCGGATAATATGAAGGAGCTTGTCCGGGCAGGACATCCGGAATATCTGGAAGCACATAAAAAAGAATTTTTCAGGCTGTGGCTTGAGCTGCTGATTCAATATCCGGGTGATTATCTGGAGGCCTATATCCAGCAGACAAACGGATACTGGTATCCGGATTCCTATTATCCGGTGGCAGACGCAGAGGGAGTCAGTGCAACGGAGCTTGGTATTTCCCATACACCGCTGATCCGGGGACCATTGGTTGTGAAGGCCAAGGAAATTGCTGTAAAACTTGGAAGTATAGTGCCGGTATATGGTACGTTATGGAGCATGGGAGTTGCTTTTTGGATCTTATTGCTGATGATGGGGTGTGTACTGGTACGTCGGGAAGAGGGAAAGCTTCTTTATGCACTTCCGTGTCTGTTATTATGGGGAACGGTCATGATTGCAACACCGGTGGCAACGGAGTTCCGATATGTTTATTTCCTGATGCTGTGTATGCCGTTTTATCTGTGCATGATGGTGTTGGAGGAACCATCTCAATGCTGTGTAGACGCTCCCCCAGAAATATGATATAATGAGCGCAAAAGAAAAACAAGCGACTCCGAAGGAGGCATTTGTTTTTCTTGCGCTAGATATAGATATAGTAGAAAGGCGGTTTATCTTGAATGAAGAAAGCCCTGATTATTGGTGCAGGCCCGGCAGGTCTTACTGCAGCTTATGAATTACTTACGAAATCAAAGGATATCGAGGTAATTGTATTTGAAGAAAGCGATTGTTTTGGAGGTATTTCAAAGACAGTCAATTATAAAGGAAACCGTATGGATATGGGAGGACATCGTTTCTTCTCTAAAATTCCTGAGGTAAATGCCTGGTGGGATCATATGCTTCCGATGCAGGGACATCCGACGTACGATGATATTATTCTGAATCGTCCTATGCCGGTAACCAAGGGGGGACCGGATCCGGAGAAGGAAGACCGTGTCATGCTGACAAGACACCGTGTTTCCCGTATCTTATTTGATACGAAGTTTTATGACTATCCGATTTCCTTAAAACCGGAAACCTTTAAGAACTTTGGACTGCTTACGACATTGAAGGTAGGATTCAGCTATCTGGGTTCTATGTTCCATAAGCTACCGGAAACAAATCTGGAGAACTTTTATATCAATCGGTTCGGACGTAAGCTGTATTCCATGTTTTTTGAATATTACACAGAGAATCTCTGGGGAAGACATCCCAGCGAGATTGATGCTTCCTGGGGCGCACAGCGTGTCAAGGGACTGTCAATTGTAGCTATTTTAAAGGATGTCTTTGGTAAGGTTTTCAAGAAAAAGAATCGTAAAGTGGAGACTTCCCTGATCGAGGAATTTAAGTATCCCAAGCTCGGTCCCGGACAGCTGTGGGATGTGACCGCAGCAGAAGTGGAGAAGCTTGGCGGCACAATTATCAAGAATGCAAAGGTTACCAAGATCCATAAGAATGCAGAGAACAAGCTTACCGGAGTGACCTATGTAAAGGATGGAAAAGAGGTACAGGTAGAAGGTGATTATGTCATTTCCTCCATGCCGGTGAAGGATCTGGTTGGTGGTATGAATGACGTACCTGCAGATGCAGCAAGAATTGCCGCAGGACTTCCTTATCGTGATTACATGACACTTGGTGTTCTGGTTCCGAAGATTAATCTGGTGAACAAAACCCATATCAAGACCGTGAACAATATGGTTCCGGACTGCTGGGTTTATGTACAGGATCGTAATGTGAAGCTGGGACGTTTCCAGATTTACAATAACTGGTCTCCTTATATGATTAAGGATCTTGAGCATACCGTTTGGATCGGTCTTGAGTACTTTGTCAATGAGGGTGATGAATACTGGAATATGACCGAGGAAGAGTTTGCGAAGATCGGTGTCAGTGAAATGATCAAGCTTGGTCTGATTGACAGCCAGGATGTGGTTCTGGATGTTCATATGGAGAAGGTAAAGAAAGCATACCCTGCTTATTTTGATACCTATGATGAGATGGACAAGCTGGTTGATTACCTAAGTTCGATTGAGAATCTGTACTGTGTAGGACGTAATGGTCAGCATCGTTATAACAATATTGATCACTCCATGGTTACTTCCTTCGAAGCGGTTAAGAATATTTTAACCGGAAGCAAGGATAAGAAAAATATCTGGAGTGTCAATACCGAACAGGAATATCATGAAACCTCAAATGACGAAGGAAATGAAGCAGAGGTTGATTAATAAGAACAAAAATATCCCCGATAAATCAAAGCGTTTATCGGGGACATTTTTATGTTGCTATGCATATTTTTTAGAGTTTGTTTTGTGAAAAAACTCTAAAAACGTTAAATTCATGTTTTATTTACGGAACAGGGACTGTCTTGCTCCGTGGTTGGCCTCTCTGCGATGCAATGTGTCATCTACGGCATCCATACGAAGACCGGCATCAATGAAGTCGCAGTATTTGCAGAAGGTATAATCTGCACGGCTTGTCCGGATATCCTTACGAAGCTTCTGATACGGTGGAGAATTCCATGCCTCCTTTAACGGGGTTTTCGTAAGGTCAGCCAAGGTGGTTGCTTCGAAGTTATCACAGCAGCAGATTCCCATGCGGCCGTCCGGGAAGATAAACATATCAGTGTAAGGCATCAGACAGGTTTCTTTAATGATCTTGATGTCATTTGACTTGTTCGGAGCGCTTCCGGCACGGTTACTTAAAACGGCATCCATGTATCGCATCTGGACCAGCAGCTCGACATCCTTGAATTCTTCCGGATGAGATTTTGCATATTCATAAATCTCTTTTACATTATCATGCAGCTTCATATCTCTGCAGTAGTTGTTGATAATAAGCTGATTCACATAGGGGAGGATCTCTTTCACCTTGTCCACGGTAAGAAGCAGGCCGTTACTGGAAAGGAAGATGAAGCTGTGAGGAAGCTTCTCTCTGCAATATTTATGAAATTCTACAATTCTGGTATCCAGAAAAGGCTCATTATTACCATAAAGTGTCAGGTGACCGGTGTATCCCCAGTCGGCAAGCTGGTCAATAATACTGTAAAATAAAGAATCTTCCATACGCTTGTACGGACGCTTCTCAGCATTTTTGTTGGCGGTACAGAAGGAACAGGTGCTGTTGCAGCGGTTGATGGTTTCTAAGTTGACTACAAGCGGCATCGGAGGTTCTTCTGTGGACAGGAAGTAATCGATATATTCCTGCTGTAATTTATTTCTGGTGGAACGCTGCAGCTTCAAATAGCTGTTGGAAGAAAGGTTAGGAAAATATTTCTGAAGATTCCAACCGATGACACCACCAAAATTATGATATTTTACTGACATGTCAAATCTCCTCTTTGGATCTTTTATAAAATTGGTACTCAACAATTATATCCTAACATTGATTTTATGGGGCGTCAAGTTAATAGCGTTGCAATCGGGGGCTGAGTCGTGCTAAAATAGACTGATATATTGCGGAGGAAATGACAATGACTTCTTTTTGGGAAAAACATCGGAAAGGGATTTTTACAGGTACGGTTCTGCTCTCCTTTTTGACGATATTGATCTATAATTTTCTGACTCCTCACTATACGGATGATTATGCGTATGCGTTGGAGGTGCAGGAGGCGAAATCCCTGTGGGATCTTGTAAAGCAGCAGTACGTGGAATACATGTATCATAACTGCCGGGTGATCGGACAGTTTAATCTGCGTGTGTTCCTGTCGATGGATAAATGGGTGTTTAATATAGCAAACAGTGTAATGTTTGTGGCGCTTGTCCTGTTGATATATGCTTCTGTAAAGCGTAAGAAGAAGCATGATATTTTTGTCCTGCTTTTAAGTCTTGCTTTTGTATGGAGATATTCGGTGCGGTTTGGAGAAACCATGCTCTGGCTGTGCGGTTCCTGTAATTATTTATGGGGGAGCGTCATCATGGTTGGATTTCTCGTATGGTACCGGCATCAACTGGAACAGACCGGAATTGCGATGAAGCATCCGGTACTTACGTCGATTCTTGGCTTTGTGTTTGGTCTTGCGGCCGGATGGTGTAATGAGAATACTTCCGGAGGCGTTTTTCTGGCATGGCTTTTCTTTACATGGATTTATCTGATGGACTGGAATGCAGGTTCTACGGAAGGCGGCAGCCGGGAATCTGGACTAACGAGGATAAAAACAAGAGTACAGGTCTATATGATTACTTCAGGAGCCGGAGTTGCCTGCGGACTTCTTGCAATGGTGCTGTGTCCGGGAATCCGGAGTCGTGTGGATGATACGGATGAGACATTTACCGGACTTGCCAAGCTGCTTTCCCGCTTCTATAAGATTACGGTATCCATCGAAGAATTGTTTGCAGAAGTATTGATTCTTTTATTGATTGCGATCGTGATTCTGATATTGCAAAAGAAGTGGAAGAACTGGAAAGCGGTTGTATCGAATGAGTCGGTTGTTTTTCTGCTGGTGACGCTGGCAACCTGTTATGCGTTAATCGTGATCCCACCTCCAACCCCAAGAGCCTATTATGGGGCAGGAGTATTCCTTTTCATTGCCTGCATTCAGGCAATCCAGGACTGTAATAAGAAGGAATTCACAGTGGCTTTACTACGTTACGGACTGGCAGCGGTACTGTGTTTATGGCTCATCTTTACTTATTTTAATAATATGATTAATCTCTGGCGTATCAACCGTGAGAATAACGAGCGTATTGAACGGATTGTCAATGCCAGTAAGGACAATGGGGGAAACGACAGCGTAGTGGTTCCAAAGTACCGTGAGGAATTTCAGAATCCTTACAGCACGGCGCACGACTCGGATATGACGGACGATCCGGACTTCTGGATCAACCGGTTCTATGAGTCCTATTATCATGTGGACTCGGTAACGGCGATTCCCCGTGACGAATGGGATGAGTTATATGGAGAGAAGGAAGAATGATCATATTGAAAATCTTTGGTCTGGTATTCTGGTTGTTGGTGATTCCTGTGGGATTGGGACTCCTGTTTCGGAAGGCGCCTAAAAGGGAGTATCTGCCGGAGAAGTTACAGACAACAGGTGTGACTTTATTAATTGGATATATTTTGCTGTTTGCCCTTTTGGAGATCGTTGGAATTCCGGTGATGCTGCTTTCTGTTTATCATGGCTATTCCAGAATGGTGATTCTTTATGCCGTTTTGCAGGTTTTAGGGGCGGGAACCGGTTATGGATTCTGGTTATACAGAAAGAAAAAAGCACAGAAGCGTTCCGGAGTCGTAGAAGAAACGAGCCGACTTTTGTGGCTCCGGAGGGAGCCTTATGATACATGGGAAGGAAGGATCCTTTTTATCCTGTTTCTGCTGCTTGTCGGATTCCAGCTTTACATGGCATTTACGCGGGCTTCGTTTGACGGAGATGATGCCTATTATGTGGTTCAGGCTCTGACCGCACAGCAGACGGATACGCTGTACCGGATCGATCCGAACCGAGGAGTAAGTATGCCGTTGGATGCGCGCCATGCACTGGCTTTATTCCCGATCTGGGAGGCATTTGTCGGAACCATGTGCGGTATTCATGCAACCATTATGGCACACAGCGTGATTCCCTTACTTCTGATTCCGTTAACGTATCTGACTTATTATGAAATCGGGCGTGAATTATTCTGTAACAAAAAGCGTCTGCTTCCGATGTTTCTGACATTGATGACACTCTGGCAGATGTTTGGAAATGTGTCGATTTACACGACAGAGACCTTTTTTCTGACGCGTACCTGGCAGGGGAAGTCCTTTGCAGGAAACTTTATTATTCCGGCAGTGTTCTGGATCTTTCTGTGTCTGTTCCGTGAGAGTGATGACGGAAAACAGCAGAAGATGGATTCCGACATAGAAGCTGATGCGGAAGGAAAACGCAGGAAGATTCCGGGATGGCAGAGCGGCAGTTTATGGATGATGCTTACCTTGCTTAATCTGGCCGCAGGAGCGAGCAGCTCTTTAGCGGTACTCTTAAGTTGTGCATTGACGATGGGGCTTGGTGTGTTACTGACGATCCGAAGCCGCAGATTCCAGGATCTGATCTATGCAGGACTGAGCTGTATACTGGGTGGTGCTTATGTTTTGTTGTATATGATGTTGTAAATTTAAGGCAATGATTCGGAAGATCCATTCGTAAAACTGTTGTATCTGATGATTAAATGAGGAAAACAGAAAGGGCTTGTGCACATGTTTGGGATTTTTATGGAAAGCCTTGTGATTTTTAAACTGTATACAGGACTTCGGGGATTGTTCGTGCTTTCCCTGCTTGCGTGGATTTATCTGCTGTTCCGTGAAAAGGACAGGACGATCCGGGCTTTATTTGTCTATGCACCGATTCTGATTCTGATGGTATTTCTGTTCCCCTTAAGCCGGAAATTTTTCGTGGCAGCAGGTCTGGACGGAGAAACGTATTACCGCGTGATCTGGACGATTCCGATGGGCATGGTGGCGGTTTATGGTGGGTGTTCCCTCTTTGCGCGTTTCCGGAAGATCGGAACGGTTGTGATCGGAGCATGTATCATTCTGCTTGGCACATACGTTTATCAAGGAACCTATATCTCGAAAGCAGAGAATCTGTATCACATTCCGGATTCTGTGATTCATGTATGCGATTATATTGGAAATAAAGATGCCGATGATATGGTTACTGCGCTGTTTCCGGATGAGATGATTCACTTCGTGCGCCAGTACGATGCGTCAATCCGTATGCCCTATGGAAGGGATATGCTGGTGGAACAGTGGAACTACTATCAGCCGGTGCATGACATTATTAAGAAGAACGAAGTACTTCCGATGGAAGAGCTTTTGACAGAAACACGTAAGGAATACTGTCAGTATCTGGTTTTCCGGGAGGATCAGCAGATGGATCGGACGCCGGAATCCTGTGGACTGATTTGCAGGGCTAAGGTGGATGGCTATGTGATCTATGAAGATCCGGAAGTGACAGAGATTGTTACGGAGTGGAAAAATACATATGGTGTTTAATTCATTTTCCTTTTTATTTGCATATGTACCTATCGTGCTCATTTTGTTTGCGATGAGCAGAAGATACCTTGGAAAGCAGTGGGCGGATCTTTGTCTGCTTGTGGCATCCCTTGTTTTTTATGGGTGGAACTATCCAAAGTGTCTTCCGGTACTGCTTGGAAGCCTCATCGTCAATTACGTATGGGGCTGCTTGTTGTATAAGGATTTGACGAAGGAGCCGAAGACAACAAAAGAAAAGACAAAAGAAAAGACAGCAGAGAAGACGGAAGGAAAGACAGTAGAGAAGGCAACAGGAAAGATAGCAGGAAAGACAGTCAAGAAGACAGGTTCTGCGTCCGGGAATACCAGTAGGGAGAGAAAATGTATATTGGGAGCTGGAATTGTGCTGAATGTTGCGGTACTGTGCGTCTTTAAATATGCACGGTTATTGCCGGTGCTTCAAGGAAGGGAACTGGATGCGCCTGGAATCAGCTTCTTCACGTTTACCCAGATTGCATTTCTGGTAGAGACCTATCGTGGAAATATTGTACCGATGGGAATACGTGAGTACGGATTATATGTAAGCTTTTTCCCAAAATTGATGCAGGGACCGATCATGCTGCCGGAGGATTTTCAGGCACAGCGAGGGGACGAAAAATCCACAGAGCAGCGAAGCGGTGAAAGATTGACAGAGGGAAAGAAAAAGCGGACACGGGCGGTTCTTGAAAATTTTGCGTTATGTTCTACACAAACAAAGGACGAATGGTGGGAGAAGCTTCTGCGCAATGTGATTCTGATTTCCCTTGGATTGTTTAAAAAGGTGATTCTGGCAGACACCTTAGGCCGGGCTGTTGCAGCAGGATTTGAAAATGTAGCGGCACTTCATGTGGTGGATGCATGGGTTGTGATGCTGTCCTATACGTTACAGTTATACTTTGATTTCAGCGGTTATTGCGATATTGCCATGGGCGTTGCGGCGTTCTTAGGCTATGACCTGCCGCTGAACTTTGATTCACCGTATAAAGCAGTGAATATTATGGATTTTTGGAAACGTTGGCATAAGACCCTGACGGAGTTCCTGACAAAATATGTGTATATCCCGCTGGGGGGAAACCGGAAAGGTGCTGTCCGGATGTATGTGAATTTCCTGATGGTCTTTTTTGTGAGTGGAATCTGGCATGGCGCCGGATGGCAGTTCGTTGTCTGGGGGATGATGCATGGTGTCCTTTATGTTATTACCCGTGCTGTTTCGGAACGGGGAAAAGATAGCAAGATCTGGGCAGAAGCGGATTCTGACAGGATACACAGAATGCTTCGGGGACTGTCTCATGGAGTGCGCGTGCTTCTGACGTTCCTTTATGTAAATATTGCGTGGGTATTCTTCCGGGCGTCCTCAGTTGAGGAAGGGGTTCAGTTCCTGCGCAGACTGGTGCTGGGCGGAGTCGGAAAAGTGAGCCGTTCCATTGCAGAAGCCTTTAATCTGGATGAATTCTGGTATGTGATTAAGGTGCTTCATCTGGATCAGTCATCGAACAGCTATTTTTATGTGATGCTGCTGTTTCTCACAGCGTGTCTGCTGCTGATCTGGGCGGCGCCTAATGCCGTGCAGATTGCAAAGAAATGCCGGCTGAATGCAGGAATGGTTCTGCTTGCAGCCGTATTGTTTGTGTGGAGCGTAATTTCCTTCTCGGGAGTCAGCACGTTTTTGTATTTCAACTTTTAGTCTATTCAGAGCCATGCAAATTATGACAAAATATGAATGGAATGTTTACATTCCGAGTCATATTTGGCAGACAATATATATAAGGAGGCGGTCATACGAAAGGGTATAAGAAATTATTGCTTTTATTTATTGCATTCGTGCTTACAGCGTTTGCGCTGATGATCGCGCTTGTTGTTTATGTAGATCCCTTTTTTCATTATCATAAGCCGTTAAAGAATTTCAATTATGTAGTGGATAATCAGCTGACGCAGAATCCGGGAATGGCAGAGCATCTTCCTTATGACAGCGTGATTCTCGGGTCCTCCATGACGGTCAACTTTGAAACCGACTGGTTTGAAGAACTGATGGGGCTGAAAACAGTGAAGCTCAGTTACAGCGGGGCATTTCCGAAGGATCAGTCCAACATTATGAAGCTGATTTTTAACAGCAGGTGGAATGGAGAAAAACGCGAGGTCAGGAAGGTATTTTTAGGCGTGGACGTGATTACCTATACCGGGGATGTGGAACAGACCAAGTATCCGATTCCGGAATATCTTTATGACAATAATCTGCTGAACGACGTGCAATACGTTTTGAATAAGGATGTGCTGCTGCAATATGTGCTTCGTCCCATAGTAGATCCGGAACCGACAAATTGGTCTCATATCTATGCAAGCTGGTGGACGGAAGAGTATTACAATGAGGACTGGGTGCTGCAAAATTACGAGCAGCCGCAGAAAGTGGCAACAGAGACGCCGAAGGATGAGTATGTCTTACCGGTGGAAGAGAATCTTTCTGTCAATATCTGCCCTTATATTGAAGCAAATCCGGATACGGAGTTCGTGATTTTCTTCCCACCGTACAGCATTTTATACTGGAATGATGTACTGGAAGAGAATCATCTGGAAGCAACCCTCGAGGAGTATCGTTATATTACCGAGAGGCTGAATACCTATGATAATGTGACAGTATACTTTTTCCCAGCATGTGAGGATATCATCTGTGATCTGAACCACTACGCGGATTATAGCCATTATCATCCGAAATTCAACCGTTTTATGACAGAGTGTTTTGCAGATGGCAGCTACCGTGTAAGTAAGGAAAAAGAAACGGAAACAGCCGAACAGACTGCATCGCAGGATATGGAAGAGAATTTACAGAAAACAGATGAACAGCAGAAAGAAAAAACGATTGACGAATATCTCGAAGAGATGAGACAGATTGTCAATTCCTATGATTTTGACACATTGCATCAAAAAATTGCGGTGTGGAATCAGTAACCCGGAAATTATAAAAACAATTGTAACTATTCAGAACCCCATTCGTAAAACCGCTGCTAATGCAGCGTAGTTTACCTCATGTGGTTACTTCGCCATATAAATCATGGCGTATGTCCGCTTGAATGCAAGCATTCATCGTCCATACTGCCATAATTTGCATGGCTTTGAATAGTTACAAACAATCAAAAAGGATGAAAACAGCTTATGAAAAAGAAAATACAATGGAAAGATTTCCTGATGCTTCAGATCGTATTTCTGATATATAGCTTTACCAGTCTGACACAGAAGCTGGCCTCTTCTTTTCTGCCGAAGAATGCCGGATCGGCGGAAGGATTGGTGCAGCAGCTTTTTAACTGGAAATTGATTTTGTCGGCAGGACTCGTGGTATTGTTGCTTGGTGTATATGCACTGCTCTGGCAGCAGGTGATTAAACGGTTTGAATTATCTGTTGCTTATGCAAATAAAGCCATCACTCTTTTGTGGGCACTGGTGTGGGGCATCTTCATTTTTCATGAAGAGATTACGCCGGGGAAGGTGATTGGAATTTTACTTGTCATGGTTGGAATTTACGTGCTGAATACGGGAGATCATCCGGAAACGGAAGAACATCCGGAAACAGCAGGTCACCAGAAAACAGCAGGAAAGGAGAACGCAGAATGAATAGCTATCTGATTATCTTGATTATTTCTGTAATGATTGCTTCTTTTGCACAGGTTTTATTAAAAAAAAGTGCGGAGAAGACTTATGCTTCTCCGCTCCGTGAATATTTGAATCTGTATGTCATTTGTGGTTATGGTCTCATGTTTCTTTCCATGTTTATGACCATTACCTCCTACAGTGGCTTGGATTTTACCAATGTACCTGTGATTGAATCACTGGGCTATGTAATGGTAATGTTCCTCAGCTGTTTCTTCTTTAAAGAAAAAATAACGAAACGAAAGCTCCTTGGAATGGTCATTATTCTTGCGGGTATTTTTATTTATCACCGTTGACCTGTTGGGCAAGCAGTGTGGTGACGGGAAGATGCTCTGGGTTATTCGCCTGTAACTCCTTATACCATTTGCTGTACTTGTACATGCGGTAATTGGTCTTTAACTTACACAGCTGGCTTTCATCTGCGCAGGATTTCAGAAATGCAGCACGCTGCTCCAGGTTCAGATCGACATAATCCAGGTAAGATATACGAAGCTCGGCAAGCGGTTCCGTACACCGAGGACAGATTAACTTATGACCGTTGAGCATATAGATGCGGTTACAGTTCTTGCAGTAATGAATATACATCATATAGCAGGACTCCTTTCTGTTAGATTGGGGATTGGCGGTAAGGGATTTAAGTAGAGTTTATCTGGAATTGTATTCTGCCGTCAACAATATTTGCAAAAATTCACACATTTTACAGATAAAATTGACATAGATTTTACATTTGCAGCACAAACCCTGTAAATCTGTAACTATTCGGAATAGTTACGTAAATCTTTATAAATGAATCAGAAAAGGAATTAAATGGATTTGTACATGCTGTAAATTAATGGTATAATATACCATAGCGTTTCAGATGTCAAGACGAATATCTGGATTTTTAAAAGAAGAATTTATCGAAATATAGCGAATATGGCGAAATAGAATAAGGAAGGTTTGAATGAAGAGTTTATTTAAAAAGAAGGCAAAGAAAGAACGTCAGCGCACGACACGCAAAGGCTGGGACAATTACCGCGAGGATGCGTATTACGAGGACGAAGATTACGAAGACTACGATGAATATTATGAGGATGAGGAAGCTCCGGAAGAATATGATGAAGATGAAGAAGCCGGATACTATGAGGAAGAGGATTCCGATGAGTATTACGGTGATGAAGAGATAGACGAAGACGAGGAGTACTACGGGGAAGATCCGGAAGGCTATGAAGACGAAGAGAATCCGGAAGAATATGATGAAGATGAAGAAGCCGGATACTATGAGGAAGAGGATTCC
>CAVJLN010000036.1:0-28422 GCA_963650485.1 Bacteroidaceae bacterium | reverse complement strand
GCCCAAGCTCATCACACAGGTCAAAGAAGAAGTCCTCCGGATAATAACCGCCGCCCCAGACACGGATACAGTTGTGGTTCGCCCATACTGCAGCCCTTAACAGCTTCTCGGTTCTCTCCCTGGTTACTCTGGATAACAGATTGTCTTCCGGAATATAATCCGCACCCATGGCAAAGATCTTTACACCGTTTACTTCATGGGCAAAGCAGTGGCCCCATTCATCCTTGTCGGTATTCACCGTGATGGTACGCAGACCGATTCTCCTCTCCCAGGAATCCAGTACCTTGCCATCCCCGGAAAGAAGGTTTACCTCCACCTGATAAAGCGGCTGATCGCCATAGCCATGCGGCCACCAGAGCTTTGGATCCATAATGGTGATGCAGAACTGTTCTTCTGCTCCTTCGCCACGTTCCTGATATCCATACGCTTTTCCATCGGGAGAAGTTACCTGAATAGAAAGGGTTCCCTCCGGCTGATCGGTAAAGGTCTCTACGGCAATGTCAAAATCCAGTGTTACCGAAGACTCTTCATGGATCTGTGTTATGTAAACCGATTCGATACGGCTTTTTTCCACACCGACCAAGGATACCTTACGGTAAATTCCTGCATCAGGAACACGCGGACCCCAGTCCCAGCCAAACATGCAGTGTGCCTTACGAAGATGAGGAAATCCCTCCATCGCCTCATGGGATCCGCCGGTATACACCTTTGCATTCTCTTCTTTAATATATTGCGTCGGGGAGTGAAGAATGACCTTCAATTCATTCATTCCTTCCTTTAACAGATCGCCATCCAGAAGATCATACTCCCAGCTGCGGTGCATGTTGTAAGCACTGCCAAGTAATTGCTGGTTTACATAAATATCCGCAAGTGTATCAATTCCATCAAACCTTAAGAACAGTCCATCCATGGAAAACCACTCCGGTTCTACCTCAAACTCGGTCGTATAACAGAAATCATTGTCCATAATGGGAAGCGTTTTTAATTCATTATCACGATAATACGGATCCTCGATTTTCCCTTCGGTAAGAAGGGTCGCATAAACCGATCCCGGAACCTCTGCCGGAAGCCCGGCCTCTCCCGTGAGCGCCGCATCTTTTCCAAGAATCTTTAGATTCCATGTACCATTTAATAATTTAGTTTTCATCTGCATCTCCTACGCTGTTTTTATTCTCTTATTTGCATATCCATGATATAATGTAACTATTCAGAGCCATGCAAATTATGGCCGTATGGACGATGAATGCTTGCATTCAATCGGACATATGTCATGATTTATATGGCGAAGTAACTACATGAGTAAACTACGCTGTGAAACAGCGGTTTTGCGAATGGAGTTCTGAGTAGTTACATTTCATAGAATAGCAAATGCATTCCAAGCTATGTGTTAAGTCTATCATAAAACCACAAAGGAGTCCATCATGAAACAAAAAGGAAAACGAATTGCCGCACTGATCTGTGTGATCTTACTTGTCCTGCTTTATGTCGCCACTTTAGTTGTGTCACTGCTCGATTTTGAAGGCTCTGACCAGTTGTTCGCATCCTGTATCGTGGCCACGATTGTTCTGCCCATTCTTCTGTGGGTTTACATCTGGCTGTATGGCAAAGTAACCCGGAAGGATACGATTGCAGACCTGCATCACAACCAGAAGAAGAATTTCTAAGCTCAGACTTCTCCTTCGGCTCGTCTTCTCTAAGTGCTCTACATGAAAAAGCAGAAACTGGAAATTTCTCTTCCAATTTCTGCTTCTCTTTATTTTTCTATCACTTTTGAATACTACTTACTATGTGCTTCTGTTCTATGCACCTTTCTGCTCTATGCATAATTCTGGTCTTAATCCACACGTTCCTTGCCCCAGAAGAATAACGCTACCGTACCCGGACCGGTATGGCTTCCGATGGTTGTTCCGATCCAGTTGATCTGTACCGGCTCTTTTAAATTCGGGAAGTTCTTTTCTACGAGATCTGCAACGGCTCTTGCATCCTCGCAGCATGCAGACTGGGAAATATAGCACTTGCCATCATAAGCAGTACCGCCATCTGCATTCTCGATCATCTTATCCACAATCGTCTGAATAACCTTTTTCTTCGTACGGATCTTGAATCTTGGAATCAGTCTTCCCAGGTTATCCATATTCAATAACGGACAGATATTCAGCAATCCGCCAATGAATCCGGCTGTCTTAGTAACACGGCCGCCCTTGATGTAGAAGGTTAAATCGGTAGAGAAGAACCAGTGATGCATTCTTAACTTATTGGCCTCTGCCCACTCATGGAGCTCGTCAATGTTCTTTCCTGCATCCCTCATATCTGCCAGTGTTTCCATAATCAGGCCATAGCCGGAGGATGCGCCTAACGAATCAACAATGTAAAGCTTACGATCCGGATATTTCTCTTCGAGATTCTGCTTGGCAACCATCGCAGAGTTCACACTTCCGGAAATTCCGGAGGATAAGGTAAGGTGAAGAATGTCCTTGCCTTCTTTTAAAATATTTTCAAAATACTGCTCGTATTCCTCTGCATTTACCTGAGAAGTTCTGGTATCTGCCCCATTTTCCATGGCTTTATAAAAATCCTCAAAATTCATGGACTGTCCCAGGTCATCCGCATACTGCTTTCCATCTAATTCATAATGAAAACAAATATAATGGATGTCCCTTTGTTCCATATGCTCTTTTGATAAATCTGCCGTAGAACAACAGCTTAATACATAATCACTCATGCTATTAACCTCTCTTATCCATTTATTATCACATTGTAACTATTCAGAACTCCATTCGCAAAACCGCTGTTTCACAGCTTGTGTTTTGCTCATGTAGTTACTTCGCCATATAAATCATGGCATATGTCCGCTTGAATGCAAGCATTCATCGTCCATACGGCCATAATTTGCATGGCTCTGAATAGTTATATCACATTGTATCACAATCTGGCAATATATTCAAGCATATGTAGTAACCATAACCACTTATTCTCACATATTTATAGCTTTCGACGTCCTTGTTGTCATAATTTGCATGGCTCTGAATAGTTGGCAATTACTTAAAATAGGAAACTCCGGATTCAAAGATCTTCATATCCTGTTCGCCATAAATATTGACTGCAACGCCCTTATCGCGGCGCTCTGCATGAACCATCTTTCCAAAGCATCTGCCATCCGGAGAGGTAATACCCTCAATCGCCGCATAGGAACCATTGATGTTCCACTCCTCATCCATGGAAACCTTACCATTAAGATCGCAGTACTGGGTTGCTACCTGACCGTTTTCAAACAGCTTATCCATCCATTCCTTCGGTGCTACGAAACGCCCCTCTCCATGGGAAGCCGGACAACAGTAGGTTGCTCCAAGCTCTGCTTCCTGTAACCAGGGAGACTTATTGGAAATCACCTTCATATATGCCATCTTGGAAATATGACGGTTAATGGTATTAAAAGTCAGTGTCGGGGAATCTGCTGTCTGTCCACAAATTTCACCATAAGGAACCAAGCCTAATTTAATCAGTGCCTGGAATCCGTTACAGATACCAAGTGCCAGACCGTCTCTTTCATTAAGGAGCTTCCAAACGGCTTCCTTCATCTTCTCATTACGGAACGCAGTTGCAAAGAACTTTGCGCTTCCATCCGGTTCATCACCTGCGGAGAAACCACCGGGGAACATAATGATCTGTGCTTTTGCAATATCCTTCTCATAAGCCTCTACTGAATCACGGATGTCCTGTGCGGACTGGTTTTTAAACACCCTCGTAATAACGTCTGCCCCGGCACGCCTGAATGCCCTGGCACTGTCATATTCACAGTTCGTTCCGGGGAATACCGGAATAAATACGGTAGGACGGGCTACCTTGTTCTTACATACATAAACGGAGTCTGCATGGTAGATTGGGGATTCCACTTCTTCCTTTCCCTTGTGTGCCCTGGTCGGAAATACCTTTTCCAGCTTCGCTTCCCAGGCATCCAGTGCTTCTTCCATCGTAATCTTCATATCGCCATAGGTAAATGCAGGCTCTTTTGTCACGGCTGCCACGATACGGTAATTCAGATCTTCGGTCTCTTCCCTGCTGTCACAAAGCTCCTTTAACTTTTCTGCATCTTCGGCATTCATTTCAATCACCAGATCACCGAGGCTGTTTTCAAACAGCTCTCGCTCTTTCAGTGTATCTGCAAATGCTACACCAAGCTGATTTCCAAATGCCATCTTGGAAACGCCTGCTGCAAGCCCTCTGGCATCCATTACGTAGGACGCCTTTACCTTGCCATCCCAGATCAGCCGGGAAATAAATGCGAAGGTTCTCATGGCATGATCATAAATCGGTATATCATATTCATCACGGTCAAACCAGAACTGAACCAGCTTGTCTCCTGCCTCCTTAAGCTCCGGTGTTATCATATGCTTTCCTTCTGCCACATCGACAGCAAAGGAAACAAGTGTCGGCGGTACATCGATCTCATTGAAGGTACCGGACATACTGTCTTTACCACCAATAGAGGGAAGTCCGAATCCAAGCTGTGCATCGTATGCTCCAAGCAGTGCTGCGAAAGGCTGGCTCCAACGTTCCGGATCTGAGGTCATTCTGCGGAAATATTCCTGGAAGGTAAATCGTACCTTACGGAAATCACCACCACCTGCTACAATCTTCGCAAGAGATTCCGTCACAGCATAAACAGCTCCATGATACGGACTCCAGGAAGATAAGTACGGATCAAATCCATAGCTCATCATGGTTACGGTATCGGTCTTTCCCTTTAATACCGGTAGCTTCGCAACCATGCTCTGGGTCTCGGTCAGCTGATATTTGCCGCCATAAGGCATCAGTACGGATCCTGCACCGATGGAAGAGTCGAACATTTCCACAAGTCCCTTCTGTGAGCAGACATTCAGATCATTCAGGGTCTTCAGGTAAGCGTCCTTTACACCCTCTTTCTCTAAGGCTTCCTCTACTGCCGGAATCGCAATCTTCTTAAAATAATTATCTTCTTCGGAAGGAATATCCACTTCTACATTAGTTTCCTGATGAGCACCGTTGGTATCAAGGAAGGCTCTCTTTAGATTTACGATTTCCTTTCCGCGCCATTTTAATACAAGTCTCGGATCCTCAGTAACCACTGCTACCGGAACAGCCTCAAGGTTTTCCTCTGCCGCATAAGCAAGGAACTGATCCACATCCTTCGGATCCACAACCACTGCCATACGCTCCTGGGACTCGGAAATCGCAAGCTCTGTACCATCCAGTCCTGCATATTTCTTCGGAACCTTATCAAGGTCTACCGTAAGACCATCGGCCAGCTCTCCGATTGCCACGGAAACACCGCCGGCACCAAAGTCATTACACTTCTTAATCAGTCTGCTGACTTCTCCGCGGCGGAATAATCTCTGAATCTTTCTTTCGGTAGGTGCATTACCCTTCTGTACCTCTGCGCCACAGGTTTCTATGGAGCTTTCGGTATGTACCTTGGAGGATCCTGTTGCGCCGCCACAGCCGTCCCGTCCGGTTCTTCCACCTAACAGAATGATGATGTCACCCGGATCGGAATTTTCACGGATTACATTCTTACGCGGGGCAGCTCCCATAACAGCTCCGATTTCCATTCTTTTTGCCACATAATTCGGATGATATAACTCTTTTACATAACCGGTAGCCAGACCAATCTGGTTACCATAGGAAGAATAACCGCTTGCAGCACCACGGACAAGCTTCTTCTGGGAAAGCTTACCCTTCAGGGTATCTGCTACCGGCACCGTTGGATCTGCCGCACCGGTAATACGCATTGCCTGATAAACGTATCCACGCCCGGATAACGGATCACGAATGGCACCGCCAAGGCAGGTTGCAGCACCACCAAACGGTTCAATTTCGGTCGGATGATTGTGCGTTTCATTTTTGAAAAATACAAGCCACTCTTCGGTTACCGGACCATCACCATAGTCCATCTCAACCGGCACTACCACAGAACATGCATTGATCTCATCGGATTCCTCCATATCCTGCAATTTACCGTCCTTTTTCAGCTTACGCATAGCCATAAGGGCTAAGTCCATCAGACAGACGAATTTATCCTTACGTCCTGCAAAAATCTCTTCTCTGGTATCTAAATAGCTTTCATATGTCGTCTCTAACGGAGCCCGATAATATCCATCCTTGAAAGAAACGTTCTTTAACTCTGTGGAAAATGTGGTGTGACGACAATGATCCGACCAGTAGGTATCCAGTACGCGGATCTCTGTCATAGACGGATCTCTCTTTTCATCCTCGGCAAAATAATGCTGAATGTGCTGGAAATCCTTAAATGTCATTGCAAGGGAAAGACTCTCATATAGCTTACGCAGCTCCTCTTCTCCCATGCCGGTAAAGCCATCAAAAACTGCCACATCGGCAGGCTCATCATACTGTGTAATCAAAGTATCCGGCTTCTCCATGGATACTTCTCTGGAATCAACGGGGTTAATACAATAAGAACGGATGCGGGCAAATTCCTGATCCGTAATCTTGCCTGCAATCATGTAGGTGACTGCTGTACGGATCACAGGATCCTCATCCTCCTTGAGAAAACGGATACATTGTACGGCAGAATCCGCTCTCTGGTCGAACTGTCCCGGAAGAAATTCCACACCGAATACTCTGTTTCCGGCCGGAACCTCAATGGTTTCAAGGTAGTAATCATCTACCGGCGGTTCTGAGAACACACAGGAAAGTGCCTGTTCAAAAACAGCCTCCGAAAGATTCTCCACATCATAGCGAATGAAGATCCGGACACCGGTCACACTCTTAATTCCCAGATAATTTCCAATCTCCTCCTGTAATTCCTTTGCCTTGACAGCAAATGGCGCTTTCTTTTCCACATAGACACGCTTTACATTACCCATGAAATTTTTTCATCCTCCATAATATATTAATATTAAAAATTTAGCACCTATTCCTCTGCGATGAGTCCGCTCATCATATACATAATTTCGCGGTCAACAGCTGCTTCGGTGATTCCCCGTGTTTTTGCAGCCGCCCTAAGACCCTCTAAAACATACATCATATTGCTTGCAGCTCCATGGGGATCTTCACAATAAAATTCCCCATTTTCCACGCCCTCCGAAATCAGCTTTTCTAAAATAAACACAGCAATGTCAAACTGCTTTTTAACATAATTCTGTTTCGGAGCTACTTTGTTTTCAAAATAGTATTCATAAATGGCAACGGTCAGTGAATTCTTTTTGCTTAAAAGCTCTCTCTTTTGTTCTTTCAGGAACAATGCAAGGACATCCGCAGCCGTTGCATCCTCCGGAATTCCCTCACCAAAGGATTCTTCCTCCTCCTGCTTAAGGAGCTCCTCAAAAATCTCAGCCGTACTTGAAAAGTAAAGATATAAACCGCCACGACTGATTTCACAGGCATCCACGATATCTTTCATCGTCACCTGCTTGTATCCTTTTTCCTGAAAGACCTTTCTGGCCGTATCCAGGATGTGCTTCTTCTTCTGAACCGATTTGTCACTCATTGCCTATATCCCCCGTATCTTTATGCCAGTGGTGCATCCCAGACATTTAATACTTCCTTAAGCTTCTGAAGGCATTTTAAGAATGTGCCGTTCTTCGCTGCTTCCGACCACATCATGCCCTTCGTCATGCCGCCAAGAACATATTTCGCCATAATCGCATAGATCAGCTCGATATTCTTGAACTCCACACGGTCTAAGGCGCTCATTTCATCCGCATGCGTCCTTATCCCGTTTCTTGACAATGCATATACATAATTCCGGTCTACTAGACCTGTCCGCTGCACTTCCTTCACAAAAGAAAGCAGTGTGCTTTCATATACAGGGATCGCTATCGCATTCGTATTCTGCTCACCACGATACAGCTGGTAATTCTTCTGGCCCTTCTTCTGTTCAAAATAAGGAATGTATCGTAAAAGGCTCTGACTGATATCACGGTACTTCTTCATCAGCTCCTCAAGATATTCGTTTTCATTCTCCATAGATTGTACCTTCCCAAAGAAATAAGAATACGATGTAACTATTCAGACACTACATTCGCAAAGTTTCTGCTTCGCAGCAACTTTTGCTCAGTTGTTTCTGTCAGCTGCGATGTAACTATTCAGACACTACATTCGCAAAGTTTCTGCTTCGCAGTAACTTTTGCTCATGTAGTTACTTCGCCATATAAATTTTGCTAAATATGCTCTGGAATGCGAGCATTCCGATCATATTTAACAAAATTTGCATGGCTCTGAATAGTTACATCTTATCATAAATCAGGCGGAAAACAAATATAATTTTACATAGTTGGTAAAGGATTGTCGAAAAGATTCAGGTTCTTTTCGAAAAAGCGAATATAATGTCATTTGTGGTCAATATAGTTATAGAAATTTTACGAAAATATCAATATAATTGCAAATGTACCGATCGAGAGGTCGGTAAGGCTAATTAGCAATTCCGGAAAAATTCCCCTTTTACACAAACGAAGGCCCCCAAGAGAGATCTTGGGGGTCTTTGTTTGCTTAAGCAATAAGCCATGCAGGTCAATGTGGGAAGCAGCCCCGTGGAAGCTTGCTTACAAAGAGGATGTTTTCTGTGTTGACCTATAGGGCGCATGCCCTGCATAAGATAAGCGTAGCTTATGAATGCTGCATGGCTTATTTCGATCCCATATTTACTTTCCTACCTTCAGGTGCTACAATTAATAACATGTAACAGTATTCAGAACCATGCAAAATTGCTTTCTGCGAATGCTTGCATTCAAGCAGAACAACCATTTTATATGGCGAAGTAACCACATGAGATAAACTACGTTGCGTTAGCAACAGTTGTACGAATGGGGTTCTGAATAGGTGCAATAACATAATATTGATCAATGAAAGGAGCCTTTTATGGCTACCATCCGTGATATTGCTGAAAAACTCGGTGTATCCATGAGTACGGTTTCCAAAGGCTTAAACGGTGTTGCTGACATCAGCGAAGAGCTTCGTCAGTTGGTACTCGATACTGCCGTGGAAATGAACTACACCACCAAGCGTATGCGCAAGGAATCCAATAAAAAACTTTGTATCTTCGTAGAACATGCCCAGCACGACATGCCCAATTCTTTCGCTTATGATATTATTCTTGGATTTAAACAGGCTGCCTATCGTGAAAACTGGCACATTGACATAATCCCCATCACTCCAGAAATCCAGACAAAAGAAAAATACAATACTTATATGCTAAAGAACGGATATTCCGGAGCATTTTTAGTCGGCTTCGGCTTACAGGACGAATGGATGGATCAGCTCACCTCCACCAGTATTCCTACGGTTCTTTTTGATAATTGCATTCCGAAGAATCCAAATATTGCTTATGTAGGTGCAGACAGCTTTGAGGGAATTGACGCAGCGATTGAACATCTGAAGGAACTTCATCATACAAGGATCGCCTTTTTGAATGGTTCTTTATATTCCATGATTGCCGAGCACCGGGAACGTGCCTTTTATTTAAGTATGAAAGCGCATGATCTTCCGATTGACGACCGTCTTATCGTGCATACAGCCTTCTACGGAAATGATGTTGCAAAGGATCTTCCTTCATTACTTGAACTGGGCGCTACTGCGATACTCTGTGGCAACGATCCCATTGCCTACGAGGTTATTCGTGAATGCAGCAAAGCAGGCTATCGAATCCCGGAAGATATCAGTGTCATCGGTTTTGACGATCTGCCCGATTCAGACAAAACCACACCGCCGCTTACCACGATCCGCCAGAGCCGCCTTGATCTTGGTAAGTGCAGTTACTATACTTTACGCTGCCTGCTCATGCATATCACCTGCAGCATGACCCTGTTGCGACCTCAGCTTGTAGTGCGTGAATCGACCGGAGAGGCCTCTGCTTCAGCTAAGTAGCCATAGAAAATTGCTTTCATAATCCGTTCTTTTTCCAAAGGGCCACACGAAAGATGACATGAAATAGAAAAACCCTAGTAAATACTAGGGTTTTGAAAAGCAGGGGCAGTAGGAATCGAACCCACAATACACCTTTTTTCAAATCATCAGTAATTATGCATACTTTGTCAAATTCCTTGTAAATACTAGGGTTCTAGGGTATTTTTGCAAAATATAATTTCTTCAAAAACCTACTAAAATACAGTATTTTATACTAAAAGTTGACACGAAAGTTGACACGAAATCTATTATTAAAAATCCCCGGCACAAACATAATGCCGGGGACAACTCTACTTATTTAATTCACTCCACGTTTTCGTCCCCACAACACCATCAACGGTAAGACCTCTGTCTGCCTGGAATGCTTTCACCGCTTCCAGTGTGCTGTCTCCGAATTTACCATCTGTTCCATATTTACCGCAACTATATCCGGCTTTGATAAGTAAAATCTGCAATTCCTTTACATCGGATCCGGAAGAGCCTTTTCGAAGCGTTGACATATTTACATCACCATAATAGATATCCATATCCACATTGCTATTAATGCCGGGGACAGTTCCGGAACTGGAATACTGCCACCCCCAAAGGGTATGACGAATGGACGGCTTCTTTCCTTCCGGTGGATTGTAGGATACCATTACCTTTGTACTGGATGGATAACGTGCAATCCAGAAGTCGCAAGTTAACTCTGTTGCGTATGGTTTCAGGTATGTGTTATAGAAATACAATCCGGTATATACCCCAAATTCATATCCGGCATATTCAATCACCTGTTGATAGGCTTTGATGATATCGATCAAGAGATGTCCGATATTCTGCTGGCATTTGTCCTCTACATCCAACCATACCTTGCACGGCATTTTTCTTTCGTTAAGGACTTGCAATACCTTCCCAGCATCCTGTCGCGCTTTTTCCACGGTGGTTGCATACGAATAGTTATAGCAGCCAACGGCTATACCTTGCGTAGTCGCACCTACATAATTCCTCTGGAAAGAATCCTCTTCTCTTCCCTGTTTGTTGATTATTTTAAGAATTGCAAAGTGTATACCGGATGACTTTACCTTACTCCAATCAATGGTACCGTTCCACTTTGCAACATCGATTCCCTTTACCATTTCTGCACCTCCATGCACTTACCGGCGCGGCAAACCGCCACGCAGGTAAGTATAAATAACGTTATCATTCCGTCACTTCCGGCAGACCTGCCACAGAGGTAAGGACTGACAGTATCCCGGATAACAAGGCGGTGCTTCCCACAACCAGCCAGTTTACTTCTCCCATCGTTGCCGATACTCCGATTGTGGCAACTGCGGTCTGTGCCATTGTTTTTACGGCTCTGACGCCTGCTGCCTTTAACCATTCTTTCCAGTTCGTTTTCTTCAACATAATAACCCTCCTATAATAGATTTATAATTGCCGTTATCCCAGCTGTTACAACAACTGTGATTATCGCTGTTATTAATACCGTTATTACAGTTCCCCATCTTTTGCCCGGTACTGCTTCCAGCTGATCCACCTTTTCCGTCAGATTGTCCACTTTTTCTCCGGTTGTTTTGCTTTCCTGTGCAAGAGTCTGCACGGAGCTTGATAGTTTCCGGATCTCTTCGATGAGATTCTCCGCTTTGTCCATCCGGTGCTCCAGAGAGCCAATCCGGTGTTTGTGATCGGATAGTTTTTCTGCAAGTTCCACTTCTGTCATTTGTTGTCTCTCCTTAGCTTGTGCTCCGCGATGCTTAGAGCGTTGTTGTACTCTTTCTGTCTGTTCTTAAACTCCGTCATTATTTCATCCTCGACATGTGACTGTTCCAGTTGAATACTCATGTCATAAATCAATTCTGACATTTTAGCCGTGACATTGCACAGAATGTCAATGATCTCAAGCTGTCCCATCCCGCTCCCCTCGCTTTTCTACTCTGTTATAATGGGGTTGCCGTTTTCATCGAGTCCAAGCGCAAGAAGCTCCTCCCTCACAGCGTCCTGGTATCTTGCCGGAACCCGTGAAAAGGGTCTCCTTCCGGCAATGATGAGTGCTACATAAAGATCGATCATATTGTCTCCTTTCTGCCTTCCGGCATATAAAATCATTACAACAGCAATTACAATTGTAATCACTGTCAGGGTTGCCTTACCTGTCATGGATCGGGTCTCCATTGGTATCATATCCCAGTTCCAGAAGCCGTTCTTCTACGGCATCCTTGTATTTATCCGGAACTTTCGAAAAAGGTCTTGCTTTCTCGATAATTAATCTTGCATATAAATCAACCATATTACCCTCCTTTATCCTTGCATTTCCATAAGCATATCCACGATGTCCGCTAATGCGCTCATGATAATGGTCTGATTGTCTCCTGTTCCTGCTTTTTCCGCTCTTTCACCGGAATAACCCTGGTATTCCTCCGGCGTCATAAGCGCTTCTTGATAAGCGTACATTGTACCCTCTTCTCTGGTTTCTTCTCTTATGTCCTTTCTGACATACACCATTCCGGGAGACGATGTTGCATCTACCAGATCAGGGTTTTGTTTTGATTCTGCCCGTTTCCATTCCATTTCCGTTTTCCCTCCTTGCGGCTATTGATAGCCTTCTTTTGATTTTTTGAAAGTTCACATAAGGTTTTATCCTTTCTGTGTAAAATCCATAGGTATCTGTTGCACCAATCCATCCGAGATAAGAAAGTATCTGTCTGATTTCATAAAGCGACGGCTTTTCCTGCCCGGATATTTTCTTTGCTTTACGTGATGCTTTCAGCATGATATTTCTTCTCAGGGTTGTCCGGTTTCGATAAAACCGAAATCCCATATAATCGAGATGTCTTCCACGGTCTTTTCCGGCTTTCGTGTAAGAAAATCGAAATACCTGCCAGTTATCTTTTAGTGTGAGTCCTAAGTTGGTATCGAGATAGTCGTTAATCGCTTTCCGGAATTTATGAAGTCTGCGCTTATTTGAATCGAATATGACCATATCATCCATATACCGCATGTAATGCTTCGCTTTCAGTGTCTGTTTGATGTAATGGTCTAACGGTGTCAGATACCAGTTGGAAAGCCACTGACTTGTATAAAAACCGAGCGGCAATCCCGTCTGTGTTACATCCACCAGTTCCAACAGAATCTTTAATACCTTTTCGTCTCGAATGGTCTTTGTGATCTTCTCTTTCAGAATGTCATGCGGCACACTATCGAAAAAATGTCTTATATCCATTTTCAGGCAGTATTTGCAATTCCTACCGTCATTTCTGATCCAGCGCTCTATTACCTTCTTTCCTGCATGTGCTCCCTTTCCCGGCAGTGACGCATAGGAATGTAGGTACATTCCTTTCGAAAGGATCGGTTTTAGTACATTGATGATCGCATGCTGGACGATTAACTCTTCCATTGTAGGAACAATGATTGTTCTCTCTTTCTGCGTCATTCCATCCCTGATATGTATGGGCTTATGTTTCGCATTATGAAAGTTCTCGATCCACTCTTTTGCATCTTCTGCAATCTCTTCATCTGTTTTTCCCGATTTTCTAATTGCTTTCCTTATTCTTGGCGAATGTTTCGCATATCTTACGGCTTCAAGGCGATTCTTTTCTTCTATTACCTTTTCATACAAGTAGTTATAAGATTTCATTTTCTCTTATCCTCTCACGGGCTTTCAACGCGCTACTAACCCGTGCTTGCGACGAGTTCATTTTCTCCAAGGGGAGAGGGAAATATGTGGCATTTTGTTATTAGTTCCGTAAATGGATAAGATTGCACCGCCCATTGTTCGAGTTCGTATTCGACACCGTGTTGCTCAAATTCACACAGAACGTACCTTCAAGAAGGGTATTGTTCCAGTTGCCACCGACATACGCGAAGCAGGACGCCGCCACATAAGTCCCTATCGTATTTAATTTATCCAGGGGGAAATTCTTTCCCCCTCTTGCGCAGGGCGCAATTCACCCTCTTTATGACGCAAGCGGTTTACAAGAGAGCACCGCCCCAATGTGCGAGTACGCATACGACACCGCGTTGTTCAAATACACACAGAACGTACCCTCAAGAAGGGTATCGCCCCAGCTGCCACCGACACACGCGAAGCAGGACGCCGCAAACCATAAACCGTCACATTCATAAGTCGAAGATGAGCCGGATGCCGTTACCGGGATTCTGCCGCCCTTTGTTGCAGCACATTCGTTTATGTATCCGCCCGACGTTCCTGACGCTGTACCGGCTGTCAGATATCCAACTCCTGTGGTATTGTATCCGGAAGCTGTGGATCCGTCATGTGTTCCTGCTGTCAGTTTATAAAGGATCTGTTTGCTTGCGTTGGTAACAAGTCCCTCGCATCGTCTCCACAGATTTGACCAGTAGAATTCCATTCCGAATACCTTCAAATAACCGTCTGCTGTTGCACTGGTTGCGTAGAACAGACCTCTCGTGTTCATGGTTCCCTGTCCGTATGCGCTGGATGCATTTGCATGTCCATATCCATAAACTCCCTGTGTATCTGTTGACTTTCCCATCAAAACGAGCAGGTCGGCAATCAAGAGCCTGTCGCACAGCACCTCGATGTCCCATCCATCTCCGTTTTTCTTTGCATAGGAGATTTCCGTTGTTCCGGTCTGCGAAACCATATTGGTGCCGCCCGACTTCGAGCGCAATGTGCTCGATACATTGGAGCCGAAATATATTGCTGTGTAAAAATGGTCGATTTGCTTGTCATTGATGTCATAATTGCAAAGACAGTCGTATTCATCGTTGATCTGTACATCCGAGCATCTGAAATGATAGATGCCGTCTGTTCCCTGTTCTCGTTTTGTCCATATCTTCGGCCATTCCATCATTGCATTTTTTCCGGTACCGGCGGAATCGGTAATATCTGCTGTCGTGCTTCCGTCTTCCTGCTTGGTGTAGTCGGAAATATTCAGGTAATACTCAACTGTTCCGTTTTTATTCAGCATGCAAGGCTTCGGCATGAAAAAGATATCTTCCTGCGACTCTGACCATCCTCCGTAATTTGGCGTTCCTGTCGAGAAATTCATAGAAAAAGGTGTGAATGTACTGTTGTTTACAGTATCCGGATAGGTTACTCTTCCGGATGGTGAAGAATTGTTGGTATCCAGATCATAACCATAGAGGTGAGCCTTCTGAATGGTCATGGTGATTCTTCTTGTGTTTCCTTTTACTGCCGTGTAGCTGTCGCTGGTCGGATTTGTGACGATATGAATATCATCGGTTCCCTGATAATAGTCGATGTCCTCATAAGTAATTACCAGCTGTCCACCTATAATGCGATAGGTCGCGTTTGACAGTTTCAGCGATACGTGATAGCTGTCTCCTACTGCGATATTGAAGGTGGCACTTCCCACTCCTCCGGCAATCTCTGCTGTCTGTGTTGCCTGTGTGGTCTCGTCCGTGAGTGTAAGTCTTGCAGATACGTCTTCTGCTATGCTTGTCAGTGAATCCGATGTCACCACGGACACCTTACAGATTTCCTGCTCTGTCGGAGTTGCTGTCTTTTCTGCGGTGGGATCTCGGTTGATCACATTGTGGTCAGAATAAGAGAATGCCCGGTAGTAGTATGTGGTGTTATTTGTTACGTCTGTGTCCTGATGACTTCCGGAAATGCTTTCCGAATTGATCACAAGGTCACCATCGTTTTCACTCGTTGGGAAACTGCCTGTTTTTCTTCGGATGATAACTCCCTTTGCCCTGCAGACTTCTTGTTCGTCAATGATTGTGGTCTCTGGAACAGTCCATTCCAGTGTCACCTTGCCGTCTCCCGGAACTACTGACAGGTTTGCTTTCTGAGGCGGTAATCCCCACCCTCCGTCATCCATACGCCACTTGTACGTTGTATCGCTCATGAATATACCTCCTTAACTGTGTTTCCATCATAGGTTGTTGTCTTTGTCCACTCCAGAACGTCACTGCCGTCATACATCTTTTCCGTAATCACGTTGCCGTTGTATGTTGTGATACAGTAATGGCCATCCGTCCATGTATCTGTCACGGTGCTTCCGTTGTAGACGGTCGTTTTGTTCTGCGTCCCCTGCAGGATGCCATCTCTTGTCTTATTGACCAGATTTAACAGGTGTGCGGCGGTATCTTTGTCCAGAATATTCTGAAGACCTGCAAACCATGTATTGAATGCTGTGGTTCTACCTTCTTCCCATTCCTCATAGTCGCTCTTTGTCTGCGTTTCCCATGCTTCAAGTTCTGCTTTTTCTTCCGTTGCCCACGATGTCCAATCTTCTTCTGCATTTTGCTTGAACTCTGTCAAAAATGCGTTGCACTGTGTGGCAAACTGGTTAAAATCGAAGTTTTCAATCGGACAGACTACATATCCACAAACTGACGTGTCTGCTCTTTTGTCCGTAATGACGCTTTGTGTAATCGAAGTCGCACCTGCTGCCACATAGATTTCCGCAAGCACTATCTGATACACTCCGTCCGATCTCACCGGTGCAGTTGGCTCCGGTTCTGAAGAATAGCCTCCCTTGACCACCTTCCGGATGATCTGCCTGTCTGTATCATTTCGTTCAACCACCACCGTATCGATACGGTCATAGGTTGCGTGCGCCGTCTCGATGGTCAGGCTTTCCTCCGAAGAGAAGAGACGTACCTTTCCTTGTATGTTGGAATATCCAGATGCAGATGATACTGTCATGTCCTCGCCTGTCGCTGAAACCTGCAAATCACCGTAGAATACTCCGCTTGTAAAAAACTTTTTCAGCCACATCTCAAAGGATGCAGCGTTGTATTTCCGGTCTCCGTTTTCGGAGTCGAAAAAATACCCATAATTATCTCCGCTCATTTCCGCCATTTAACTGTCCTCCCAGTCTATCGTTTCCGGCAACGGATCTCCCAGTGTTGGTGTGATCGTCATTGCTCCTCCTTCATATATCTCCTGAACCTCTGTGATTCTCATGTCTTCTCTTAAGCCCCATGAGCTTTTTCTGACCGTCACGATGTCACCTACGTCATAATCTGCTCCATAGCTGAAATTGATATAAGGGTCAGCTTCAAATTCAAAGCTCTTTATATACTTACTGCTTTCAAGGCTCTGCCTTCCTCTTTCTTCCAGTGCTGCTATGTACTGTTCTTCCGTGATATCGCTCGGGGAAATGTCAGAAGCTGTGATGAAATCCTCCCGAAGGTCAAGTCCTTCTCCTGATCCAACAGACACAACCGTTCGCTCTGCTCCTTCTCCCTGTCCTCCGACAAAAACCTTTGTTTTGTATGTCTTCGTATTTTCCGTGTGGGTTGCCGAATTTAGGTTCTCGTACATCTCTGAGAAAATAACTCTGTTATTGACGCCCTGCGACAGGCTTTTGTCTTTTCCTTCGTACATCTCAAAAATGATCTTTTTTGTGTTGAAATCCGGCCGGAATCGGTAACCGTAGCCGAATTGTTTGGCAATCTTGGACATATACGTAAGTAGGTTTTTGTAGGTTACCTGAAATTCGATGGTGTCGGTAAATCCGACAAGTTCACCAAGCTCTACTCTTGGAATCGCTATGGTATCCTCAGACAAGAGCGTTCTCATGATTTCTTCTGCATTTCCCTTGTAGGTCTTAGTGGCCTTCGTGATGCGTCTATCCATATAGGATGTGAGGAATCTCCCTGATGCTGTGATTTCATTCTTGGTCTCAGATTCCTCCATAATCACGCTCTCGATTGTTCCGGCTTCATCTGCTCCCTTTTTGTAGACCAGATTTCCAATTTTTAAAAGGATTCTGTTATCTTCTGTCAGTGGGGCGTGTAGTTCAAATTCTCCGGGGTTGTTATATTTTCGAGTCCAGATCAGTGAGGTCTGATTTTCTATGATTCCCTTCAGATCCATATCCGAGTTATATATCCTGACTTCCATGCTCTTATGCTCCTAGATATTTTTCACGATAGATCAATTTAACGGTCATGTTGCTCTCGCCAGACTCAGCAGAATAACCGATGGTGTTTTCTCCGGCTTGAAGCTGGATAAATTCTGAACCTTCGTCCAGATATTCGTTAATCTCTGTAGTTGTTCCTCCGTGCGTCAGCTTGACCTTTTTATTGTTCGTTTGTGTTGTGACGGTGAGAATGTCACCGCTTACCATGCTCAAAGGATGGGCTTCTGTTCCGACTTTTATGTAATCGCCGGACTCCACATGTGTGATCTGCGGATTGGACACCGCACCATTTGCATAAATCTCAATGGTGAGACCTATCCCTTTAGCTCCGGATGTGTTCTCGATGGTCTTGATTTTTTCCTGTACTCTGCGGCCGAATTCTTCGCCTTCTGCCACAAACTCATGTATAAATTCCCATTCTTGTTCCCAACCTGCCATCGTCAGTTCTTTGTCTGCGGTTGCTTCAAAATACGGATCCGGACAAAGGAGGGAAACGGTAGCTGTTCTGACGTTCTTCGATGAATCTACATCGACCTTTTCCACGTAGTAGCTGATGGCTCTTTCTGTTTCGTCTTCTATGTAGGTCAACGTCCCCTTTGTTCCCTGGGGAAAAAGCTGGTAAAGCTCGTAACGCCTAAGACGATGGTTTTCTTTCGTTTTCAAAGTCAGTACAATGTTTCTTTTCTTTGCAACACTTCCCTGATAGGTTGCCCCATCCGTCATGGTATTGTCTGACATGGTCACATTGTTTTCTATCCCATAAAGCCCGTCACAATCAGCAAGTAGGAATGGTGAAAACTTGCTTTGAAAGTTAATCACCATTCCCTCGTTATTTGTACATATGATTTTTCTGTTGTCCATTTATACACCTCTTAGTGCAAGCACCATGTTTCTTGTGGCATTTCTCGTCTGCCTTGCTACCTCTGAGGGCGTAAGCTCGCGCGGACTGTAGATGTTCACCGTCTGTCTGTATCCTGAGCCTGCTGCCATTGTGGACGCATCATAACTGTAATTGCTATATCCCATGTTTGAAATATCTGAAATTCCGGTATTTAGCATCTCGTTTGACATCTGCGTTATCGCCCTGTTAAGCGGTGACATATTCTCCGTGATTCCAACTGCAATTCCGGCAGGAATCCACTTTCCGACCTGATCCCGAAACAGTTTTGACGGGCTTGCGATTCCCAGAGCGTCCTTCGCTCCCTGCAAAAGACTCGATGCCAGTTCGCTCACCTTTCCGGTAAGCCATTGCCAGCCTGCGCTGATTCCGTTCCATAATCCCTGGACAATGTTTGAACCAACTTCAAGGAATCTGTCGGGAAGGTTCTGAATAGCTCCTACTATCTGGTTTCCGAGTGCCAAAACCTTCATTGGCAACGTTTGCAGTCCGTTTATAAGTGCGTTTAGGAAGTTCTTTGCAATTTCAATTGCTTTTGTTTTGAATGCTTCGCCGAATGCTATGACTCTCAGGGTGATGTCTTCCCAGATAAGTTGAAGATTCTGTGGAAGTTCCCGGAAGAATGCTATGAAACTCCCGATTGCATACCCGGCATAATAGGCCAGTGTTGTGGGCAGACTGGAAACGAATCCTGTAATAGTGTTAATCAGATTCGTAAAGGCTTCAGATGCCCATGTGAGCATATTGTTGCCGACCTCTCCAAGAAAGGTAAGCGCCTGTGCTCCTAAGTCGATAATCATCTGCCACAATAAAGGAACCGCATACATCACTCCATCAATCAGCGCCTGCAGGATCTGCGGACCTGCTGCCACAAGTGCCACAAGAATCTGTGGCAATGCTGCGATAACTCCGGCCACTAGCTGAATCGCTCCCTCTATCAGCATCGGAAGTCCCGTGATAAGTGCGTCAATAAGGGATTGTATTATTGTCGGAAGTGACTCTATTAATACCGGGAGTGCGTTCAATAAACCTTCCGCAAGACCGCTTAATAGTTGTATTCCTGCATCAATGAGCATCGGGATATTATCCACCAGAGATGTTGTGATCTGTGTCACTACTTCCACAAGCTTCGGAATTAGCTGCGGAAGTGCCTGTGATATTCCCGTTACAAGGCTTAGTATGATTTCTGTCCCTACCTGTATGACCATCGGCAGTGCGCTAATCAGCATATCTGCAAGGTCTGTGATCAGCTGTGTGACCGTTGGTATGATCTCCGGAATTGCTGCAAGTAGCCCTTGTCCCAGTGAAGCCACCATTGTCTTTGCGGAGTTTAATAATCCCGGAACAATGGAATTAATCAAATCGGGGAGTCTTTCCGTGATCATTGGTGCTGCTGTGCTTATAAAAGTCCCTATACTTTCCATCGTTGTCTGGATTCTCGGAATCACCTGGGCAAGTAGCCCCTCTCCTTCGTTTTCTCCGAATAGCGCCGTGGTAAGTCCGGACAGTGCTTTGTCCAGTCCTTCACCCCTTCCGATGGCTGTAATTACATTGCTCCATGCGGATTTTGTTGCATTGGCAGAGCCTTCAATGGTTTTCATTGCTTCTGCTGCCGTAGTGCCTGCTATGTTCTGTTTTTCCTGAATCTGCTGAATTGCCTGTACTACGTCCGAAAAGCTGTTTATGGATAGATCGGATGCTTTTCCGTTTGCCGCTCCCCATTCGTTGGCGTCCTCAATCAAACGTTGCATTTCTTCTTTGGTGCCGCCATATCCTAGTTTCAGGTTGTCCAGCATCGTGTAGTTTTGTTTTGCAAAGCCTTGAAACGCATTCGTGACCGATTCCATATCAGAGCCGAACACATTGACGTTGTCGGATATCGCCTTCATGGCAACGTCCGTCATATCTGCCGCCGCATCTGCATCTCCTCCAAGGGAATTGATGAGTGCCGCACTGAAAGAGGTTGCTGTCTCCATGTAGGCATTCGCTGACATTCCTGATGTCATATAGGCCTGATCGGCGAACTCCTGCAGTTTCTGCGATGCGTCTCCGTATAGCTTATCAACACCGCCGACAAGCTGTTCATAGCTTGCATAGCTGGACACTGCCGCTGATGCAAAAGCTCCGACTGCTGCCGTTGCCGCTCCCACTGCTGCCGTTGCTACTCCGAGTCCCGTCTTTAATGCTCCGCCCAGAGCACCGGACAATTTGCCCCCTGCGCTCTTTCCGGCAGAATCAGCCTCTTTGTTTAATAATTTACTTATTGAATTTCCAATTCCATCCGCCGATGGAATAATCTGCACATACGCATTTCCGATATCTGTTCCTGTTCCCATGTTAATTACCCCACGCTTTTACAAAGTCATCTCCTGACTCGAATGTTTCGATCGATGATTCTTTTTTGGGTTCTCCCCGGAGTCTTTTCAAAATAGATTCCGGTTCACTGATGTTCTTTGCTCCGTGTGCCTTTGCGTATTGGTACATCTGATTCTCAAGTTTATCTGCTATGGTTGCAAGCAGCATGTCCTCCAGTGATACCTTTACGTCGGCCATCTTAAGTTTGATTCTGCTGTTGTCCCTTAGTCCACATGCAAGAACTCCCGCCGTAGTCGGTGGGAGTTCTCTGTAATTCAGTATGTGGTAGGTTTCTGCAAAATCACAAATCAGCGCATCCTCGTCAAGAACAATCATCCTTGCGAGGATTAGGAGTTTTTTGCTTCTTTAAGCTGTTCAAAGATGTCGGTGATATCTTCGTTAATGACGCTGTTCGGCACTCTTCCGCCGTTGTTCTTTGACACATGTGCATAGTATGCTTTTTTCTGTTCTTTGAATACCAGTCTCGTCATCGTAACGATTCCTTTTAGCTGTAGTGTTGTATCCTCTTCGTTCGCTGCGTCTGCTATAGCCTCCGTCATCCGCCAGTCATCTAGTGCTTCTTTGTCCAGATGAAATGTGAACCCGCTCTTTGTTGTGATTTCCATATTCTCTCCTTTTATGCCTTTTTGATATATTCGTAATGAGTCGCGCCATTAGAATCCGGCATTGCCGAGATTGTTGTTTCATACATAAGCGCTGATCCATCGGCGTATGTGATATCTCCCACCTCAGTTACTCCCGCTTCAGGAATGACGATTCTCTTTTTTCCGCCACCTCTTAAGATGGTATCAATAACCCATGCACAGTTTGGCTGCTGTGTAGTGTTAGCCACAACTTTAATTTCTCCCGAATCGGAATCTGTGGTTACATTGTCATCTCCATAGGTTGATTTCAAGACCTCTTCGTTCAGTGTCTCCATGAGGCTGAACTTAAAGGTATCCGGCTTTTCCGTCTGGGAAGTCAGTACGATATCTCCGCCCCATGCTTTGATATTTTCCGTGGACGGAGAGTTGGAATTGGTGAGTCCATCTTCGGAGATATATCCAAGGCTCATGAATGCCGCATCGAGTGCCGACGATGTGTCTGTCGGAAGTGTCGTGCCTAAAGGTGCACGATATACTGCACCGCCTACTTTTGGCTTTGCGGCTGTTACATTATCAACTTTGCTCATTTATGCATCCTCCTTGTAGTATGTAATATCATACACCGCTTGATAGCGGTATTTTCTTGTTTGTGTGTCCGTAAAATTGTAATCTGTGTTAAGTTCGCACCGGATTATGCTGTCAAGTTCCCACAGATTTTCCATTGCCGTCTTGACTTCCTCATTCAGCTTCATTGCATCAATGAGAGAATCCGCATAAGACTGAATGGCTATGGTTGCATTTGCAATGGTGTGCTTCAGACTGCTTCCTGTCTTTTCCAGCAGAACAAATCGCTCCGGTGCGCTTACCGGATATTCTGCGAATGCTTCCACATTCAGGCTGTCATTCAGATATTTGACCAGCGTTGTTTCAATCATCCTCTCACCGCCTTCAAAAGAGTATTGTTCTTTTTGTTGTCGTTCACGGCTCTGATGGTTGTAGCAGCAACGGCTGCTCCGCATCGCTCCGGGTAATTCACGTCATGTACTGCATACCCTTCTCCGCACCTTGCCAGTGCTTCGTTTGCCTTTTCCCGACATGCTTCCTGTACCTTTTCTGATTTGAGAAGCTCCCGGACTCCTGCTCTGTTTAGTTCAAATTTCACCTTACTCATACGATTCCACCGATATCAGCTTATTGCATGGGATGTGAGAGAAGCTGACAAAACTCTCGCGGACATCTCCGATTACCCGGTATTCTTTGTCCTTAATCATCACGGACGCTCCTGACCATGTGTGTGAGTCATCGTTCGGCAGGAATACCTCATAAGCGATCCGTTTACCGGACAGGTTCATTTCACTCTCGATATCCTCAGAGGTTGGAGAACCTACCACGCATCCGGAAATCTCTTCCCATGTTTCCTCATAGATTGGGCGGTTCAATTCGTCTGTTCCTGTCTGTACCTTTGTCTTAATTTGTATTGTCGTTTGATTCAGACCCATAAAAATCAATCACCCCGTATCTTTGCCGCACCAGTCCAAGCCTCTTAAGCTCTGATTTTTTGATGAACAGTCCGCCGCCCGGTACCAGGTAACTGCCAGATACCGAATACCCCAACGCTGATTCGCTGATCTGTGTCATGGGTTCGCTGTTTGTAGATGTCAGCAATTCCCTCATGACTACATCCACGGTTACAGACTTTGCCACAGATGCGAGATGCTCCGACGCTTCTATCATCTGGTCAAGGTCTTTTCCGACTTTATCCGCTTCATAACGAAGCGAATTGCATACAATGGGAATCAGCAGCTCTGCTCTTTCCTGCTCTTGCGCTGTCAGATCTCTTTTCAGTGCGGTAATGTCGTTTACTGTTGCGTAATCACTCATTCTTTTTCCTCTTTGCCCTGGATTCCTTAGCCTCCGCCGTCCTCGTCTCCTTTGGTGCTTTGGATTCTCCGGTAACAGGATGCCATCCACCGCCTGTTAATTCACAGACGGTGGTAATGGTTACTCCTTTATCGTTTCGATAGGTGATCATTTCGATTCAATAATTGCGAATGCAGCAGGAACGAGGATGCTGAATCCGATATATGCTTCTGCTCTCAGGTATACCTGATTGTGTCCCTGAAGGTCTCCGAGAGTTGTGTCATTGTCAGGGTTACCGAATTCAATGACCTTTACCGGGATGCTCTTTGCATAGCCCCACTTGAATCCATTCTGGAAATCTCCAACAACGGCCAGATCTTTCGATGCATTAAATGCCATTGTGCTGTTTACCTGGACGGGCAGTCCCTTGATTGTGCTTGGAGCTGACCCCCATGCTAACTCAGGGAAACGAGGCTGAAGGTTATCCGTACCGAGGGTCAATGCTGCCAATGCGGAGCGGAAAGCCGGTGCCATTGCTGCACCGTTCACGTCCCAGTCGTTGCCCTGTACTGCTGCGATTGCTGCTTCCATCCAATCGTTAGCGTCACCTGTTTCCGTTGCAACTCTTGTGATCTTAGTTGTGCCGTCCACGGTTGCAAGATCGAAGCAGTTCGTGCCAATAATGGTAGATGCTGCTGCCGTTCTGGGATTTAATCCGTGGAATGCCATAATGTCAAGACCTCTTGCAAGTTTCTTTGCGAAGCCCTCTGTGAATGTCTGTAAGATGTTCAGCTGGAAGTCCTCATTCTCCTGCATGAACTCATCCGATACACGAGTACCATATTCTACCTTGAAAGGGATGATGGTTCTTGCACCGATGGTTGCACCGCCGTTAGACTTTGCTCCGTTCTCTGCTACGATGTCGATTTCGGAATCCATGTCGAATGTAAATTCTTTGTTTCCGTTGAATGCGATCGGTGTCTGATCGCACAGGTTGGCGATGGCGGATTTACCTTTTACAAGGTTTACCATGCCTTTTACTAACTCTTCCGGGAAAAGTCCCGTGCCTTTTGAAATAATGCTACCCATTTCTTTTTCCTCCTTATGCCTTTAAGCTGTTCAGCAGTGCTGCATAGCCTGCTTTTTGTGTTCCTGCCGCTCCTGCCGGTTCTGTACTCCTTGCCGGAGCTGCTACGTTCTTCATTTTGCCTATCGTGTCCGAAAGTGACTTTGCATCTGTCCGGATTTCATCTTCCGACTCTCCTGACAGTCTGGATGCAAGCGAATAATCCAGTCCCATTTCCTGTGCGATTCTCGCTTTCAGTGCCGAGGTCTCATATTTCTTCACAGAATCTTCCAGTTCTGCGATTTTCTTATCCTTTTCCCCGACGCCATTCAGCTGTTCTGTGTAGTCTTTGATTTTCTTCTCGTAGTCAGCTATCTTGCTTTTCAGATCCTCATAATCGCCGTATTTTTCTGCGGTCTTTTTCGCCTGCGCCTCCCTGTCTCTTGTGAGACGGTCTTTGATTGCTGTGTCAAATTCTTCTTGTGTTGTGATAGGTGTAAAATCTGCCATATTGTGTCCTTTCCCCACTTATCCGCGTGGTGAGCGTAATTTTTATTAAAAAAGAGCCTTGTGGCTCTCTTTAATAGCTTACCTTTTGTGTTCTCTTTTTCTTTACACGGGTACAAGCCCAGTGGGCAAGTATCATGGAATCCATGAGACTGATATCGATATCCTCTTTCAGGCTCTTAAAGCCGAAGCCTCCGTTCGAGCCTATGGCTCTCTTGTCGCAGTTCGTAACCGACTGGGTAAGTGATTTCTGTCCGGCATGTCGGATTTCCTTTGCTTCCAGTGCCTGTTCAAATACTGCGTTTGCTGTGATTACCTCTTTTACCGTCGGGAGGATCGGAACCGGCTTGATCTTTGCTTCGTGCATCTGCTCCTTCAGAAGCTGCTGACCGCTTGCACCGTCTACAACTACCTGTGCTATAGCTGACTCTGCGCTCTTTAAAAAGCTCAATATCCAGCCGTCACCGTTTCGGATCGGTCTGCAATCAATTGTTTCAACGAAAATCTCTCCGGTTGAAATTCTTACCGCTATGGACATGGATACGTTCTCTCCGTCCTTGCCGTATTTGATTCCTACACAGAGCCTTCCTTCAGGCTCCGGTTTTGTCTTAACCTTTAAGGCCATCCATTCCGCTTCTGATATTGCAGATTTCAGATCGTACTGAATCCACAGTCCAAGTCTCTGGATGTTAAAGTCAAGGGAATCGCCTGTTATTTCTGCGGCTATGTCTCTTTCCTTTAATGTGATTCCGAGTGCCGGATTGGTGGCGTACCATGCATCTATATCATGCGGATCATGCTTACTCTCTACCGACCATTCTTCCCATCCGGAATCCGTAGCTTTTCCTGCCAGAATCTCATTACGGAGCCGGTTGAACACGTCTCCGGAACTGACTGCGGTCGGCGGTGTTCCAAGCATGATGATCTGCGGATTCTTCGAAGCGGTAACGATATATTTAAGCGCCGTCTCCTGATCGTCCTGGTATTCCTGCGCCTCATCAATTACAAGCAGGTCATAGCCTTGGCCTAGTCCTACTTTTGAGGTTCGTGTCCGGTATTCGATTCTTCCTCCTCCGGTGATGAAGATGTGCTCCCTTCCGTTTGCCCGGAAGGTATGCTCAATTGGGATTCCCGCTTTTTTGATTAGTTCATAAAGACTTTCCCATGAGCTGTGTGCCGTATCTGTCCGGTGTGCTGTGTGAAGGATCTTCTCCCCGTTCAGTAATCCCCACATCTCCCTCGCATAGACCATTTCCGTCTTTCCATTTCGTCTTGATACGGAATATCCGAATTTGATGTGTGTCCATAAGCCTTCATCTGTGACCGCAAGCATGTTATTAAGAACTTCTTTCTGCCACTCCATAAGTTCCCTTCCGGTCAGTGCGTAGAGCTTTGCCGCTTCGACTCCTCTGGTTGCCGTGTATGGAATGATTGCGGACTGTGTGGGCATCTGGCTTCCTATTCGTGCCATAAGCCCTCCTTTCTCAGTCCGACCTTCTTTTATCCGGTGATCTGTTCCTGTTTTTCATAACAAACCCTCACTTGAGATTATTCAATAATGTCGAAATGGCCATCTTTCCCTTTTCCCGGTAGATAATGTCCTGTGCTTTATATAAGATATTCTGTGCCTCTTCTACTGTTATATTCTGGCTCGACAGTCCTTCTATGATAGACCTTGCGATTGCTTCATTTCGAGCATTTGTCACTCCATCTATTTCGTCGCTCAGATACATTCTTCTTTCCTCCTTCACATAATAAAAGCACCGGAGATTCCGATGCTTTGTGTATTATTCTGGTTTATTTATTGCACTAGACGCGAGAGTCCTGCTGCTATGGCAAGATTCGAAATCGTATCTACCTTCTCGACAAGATACTGCCCTGCTGCCTTCATCTTGTCATTGGTTTCTATGTGGTCTATTCCCTTTTCCGTTATTTTTAGTTCGCTCTCATCAAACAGTGGGATAAGATCACTCCCCCACGCTCTTGTGAATGATAGCTTTTCAATATATCCCTCGTCTGACATCATTTTATAAATGCGGAGAAGGTATTCCTCATCGATATCTCTTTTTCCGATAGCTTTGTCGTAGCGCTCCTGTCTAAATGCTTCTTTCCCTCTGAATACCGCGTACAGATATACCAATATTTTAAAAACTATCACAAAATAATCGTCTTTCGCCATATTGTCCTCCTTGTACAAACAAAAGCGTCGATAAAAGCACCGGATTTCCGATGCTTATACAAATGGCACTATTGCCTTGATATCTATCAATAATTTCTTTGCTTTTTCCATAAACGAATTATCACACAAATATTCAATTCCGATCGGCGTTATCTGCGCACAATCGAGATTATCTATGATAACATCTCCGCCGAATGTTCTTGTGATGGATACTCCGCTGATAAGTCCCTGATTGGACAAATTCACAATAACATATTCCCAGTATCTTTCATTTATTTTCAGATATTTGCTGTCTGCAGATATCATCCTGCCATCCACCGAACCGCCGGCTTTCAGTCTGGTATATAAATAAGCTAATATCTGATATGCAATTACATGGTAATCATCTCTTGCCATATTGTCCTCCTTGTACAAACAAAAGCGTCGATGTTTGGCGCTTGACTTGTGTTATAATCCCCTTATCAGGCTGCCACCTGAAATACCATGAAAGGAGATTATGTCAATGTCTAAGATTAAGTTTAAGCCCAGTAGCGATATGGATAAAATCTTAAAGCAAATCGCTCTTGATGCCATTAATAAAAACGGCCTCGATATTGCTTGCCCTGGGTGTGGCAAGGAGATTCACATTTCATTTAGTGGTGATACTTGCCAGTTCTGCGGTATTGCCATTACTTACGGTACTGAGCCGAATGTTTAGGTCTGTATGGGCTATGGAATCAGCTAATTCCATAGCCTCATTCATTAAATTGCTGAATCTCTCTGCCTTTTCTATTATCTGGTCAAGTTCTGATGTATCGACTATGATCTTAATCGTTTTTTTATCTTTCATCTCCATGTTAATCTCCTTGTAATAAAAGCACCGGGTAACCGATGCTTTTATATTTAATACCATTCGTACGTTAAATCGCTTGGGTATTTATTATTTTGAACCATCATCTCAAATATTTGTTTGATATACCCGAATCCATAAACAAAATCCGTAAGCGGATCTTTGTCTCCGTAAAGAGCTTTTGTAATTTTGTTCTTGCTGATATCATACTCGACCGATCCTTTTTCATCCTCGCCCACGAAAAAGAAATTTGCTGTTATTAAATTATCGTCTTTTTTTACGTTCTCTAATCTTAGCATAATATTCTCCTGCCATAGTATCTCCTATTCATTCCGGCTCTTCATCATCAATCAGTTCGCCCTCT
>CAVJLN010000035.1:0-28821 GCA_963650485.1 Bacteroidaceae bacterium | reverse complement strand
AATGCAAGCATTCATCGTCCATATTGCCATAATTTGCATGGCTCTGAATAGTTACAAATTGTATTGATTTTTATACATTGCTTATATGCTAGCACAAAATTTCAAAAAATACTATCCTTTCTTGATTTCATTTCTTAACTATGATAACTTATTTTTAGATTACTACAGAAGGTAAAACCTTAGAGAGGGGTTCCTATGAGATCCATTCACAATTCCCATAAAGCTTCGGGAAAGCGCTTTTTGTTTCCGATACTGTTCCTGACACTGTTTCTTACCGGATGCGGCAAGGACAAAGCGGTAGAAACTTACCGGGCAAACATGACACAGTTCTTTGAAAACGTACAGACGATCAATGATGCGATCAATCAGCTCGATCCCAATGATGAAAACGTCGGGGATCAGTTACTTCCGCTTCTTGACAGCCTGGATAAATCCTTTTCCCAGATGGCTTCCCTGGAGGTGCCGGACGGATTCCCAGGTGTTGCGGATTTAGCATCAGATGCAAGTAAATATATGACGGAAGCCGTTTCCTATTATCACCAGGCCTACAGCGGTGGGGAATACGATAAAACCTCTGCTGACATTGCTTATCAGAATTATCAGTTTGCAAATAAGCGCCTCCAGTATATTGTTCAGATTCTTCACGGCGATATTCCGGAGGAAATCTTCACCTATGATGAAGACAGTTCTGACGGCAGTACCGACACTTCTACTTCTTCCGATGAATTTACAGAGGATACTTCAACGGATTCTATGGAAGATACTTATGATGATTCTGAGGATTATTCCGAAGAAGATGAATTTGCTTATGGCGATGTTCCCGGATCCACGGATGAAAATACCGAGGAAGACTCCGACGGAGAAACCACGGAATAAGCAGAATAAATAAAAGACACTAAACAAAAAGTTCGAATACAAAGCGGCTTCTGCCCGGTATTCGAACTTTTTACCTTCTGATCACGATGTGCGTTCTATGGATTTTAACACGTTACCAGATAAATCCGGTTGTACCAAATTCATCATACAGTTCCATAATTTGGTTCTGTAATGCCGGATTGTTTGGAAGTACTACAAAGGCATAAACCAGAAGACATACAGCAATTAAGAATCCGATAATGCCAACAATCAGGGAAGCAATTGCCATTCCCTTATTCCCCTTGTGCTGAACCAGCGCAATGACAGCAAGTACAATGGAAGCAATTGCCAGAATCAGTGCAAACATATCCAGACAGCAGCATAAAATCGATAAAATGGATAAAATCAGGGATGTAATGGTCATCCAGTTTCCACTCTTCTTTTCCGTTTCCTGCGGTACGGAACTGTATGTCGGCTGCTGATATACGTTCTGCTGCGGCTCCTGTACCGGAGCTTCTGCCACAGGAGCTGCAACCGGTTCTTCCGATATCTCAGTTACAGAATCCCCGGTTACAGGGGACTCTACTGCTGCAGATGCCTCCTCCAATCTGGATCCGCATCCTTCACAGAATAAAGAGGTATCCTTGTTCTGTGTTCCACAATTCTTACATACTTTCATCTTTCTCCTTCCTCCTTCCTATTTTCAAATTTTCAGCCTTTCAGCTTTAAATAAATCAGAAACAGCTTCACTAACCACTGGAGCAGAACAATGCCACTAAACACATAGGCATAGATCTGTACCGGTATCTCTTTGCGATAAGTTGCTTTGTCATGACCAAATCTTCGGTAAAGATATAAAATCATAAAATGCAGATAACATACCGCAAGTGCAAGCACCGCTGGGTGATAACAAAGGCTCAAGAAAAATTCTCCACGAAAAAAAAGAATAAAAGCCCTTGTTCCTCCACAGCCCGGACACGGAAGCCCTGTATTCAATCGGAATGCACAGCTTGTAAGTTGTTTGGTGTATTGATACCCCCACTGTGAAAACCAGAATCCGAATATAATTGCGGGCAGGGTTCCGACTGCCGATAGATAAAAGAAAAAATCATCTGCTCTGTTTATCGTTATCTTTTTCATGAAAAGTCATATTCCACTCCAAAATCTCTCATAAGATCTTCGAGGTTATCAAAATCACCGGCATTATATTCCTGACCAAGGATTCCTGTCATCAATCCCTTGGTAAAGGATGCCGGCAGGGTAAGTGCAAAAATCATTCCAATAAGTGCAATACCGCCACAGATGATTCCTGCGATTGCCATTCCCTTGCCTTCAAAGGCCTTCACAAGCGTAACAATACCAAGTGCAATTGCAGCAAGCGCAAGCAATACATTGGGACTGCCACAGCAGCTTCCACAGCATGCAAACGGACAGCAAAGCAAAGAAAGAATACCGCAGACCAGGGATGCAATCGCTACACCAATATAGCCGCCTTTCTTTTGACCCTCTTCCGGAACCGAATAATAGGTCTCTGTATTCTGCGCCTGATCGGATGCTTCAAGACTTGTTCCACAGCTTACGCAGAAATGAGCGCCTGCTTCATTCTCTGCGCCACAGGAGGTACAATAGATTTTTTCGTTCATCCTTCCATCTCCTCTCTCGGATTATACTTCCATTATAATGGGTGATTACAGAAATTACAATGTACAAACTTTTGTAAAAAAGAGCAGTCTGTAGAACATGAAATTCTTCAAACTGCTCCTTTTATTCAATGTTCATTTTGACAAATTGTAACTATTCAGAATAGTTACGACAAATTAAAATTTCCCTGCCTTAGCAGCTTCCTCAACAGAAACAGCTACTGCTACAGTCATACCAACCATCGGGTTGTTACCTGCACCGATCAGACCCATCATTTCTACGTGAGCCGGAACGGAAGAAGAACCCGCGAACTGTGCATCGGAATGCATACGTCCCATGGTATCGGTCATACCATAGGAAGCAGGACCTGCAGCCATGTTATCCGGATGAAGGGTACGGCCTGTACCACCACCGGATGCTACGGAGAAGTACTTCTTACCCTGTTCGATACATTCCTTCTTGTAAGTACCTGCTACAGGATGCTGGAATCTGGTCGGATTGGTGGAGTTACCGGTAATGGAAACGTCAACGCCTTCCTTGTGCATGATCGCTACGCCTTCACAAACATCGTTTGCACCATAGCAGTTAACCTTGGCACGAAGCCCTTCGGAATAAGATTTACGGAATACTTCCTTAACAGTGTTGGTGTAAGGATCATATTCGGTCTCAACGAAAGTAAATCCGTTAATTCTAGCGATGATCTGTGCTGCGTCTTTTCCAAGACCATTTAAGATAACACGTAACGGTTTCTGACGAACCTTATTAGCCTTCTCTGCAATACCGATTGCACCTTCTGCTGCTGCGAAGGATTCATGTCCTGCAAGGAATGCGAAACATTCGGTATCTTCTTCCAGAAGCATCTTACCTAAGTTACCATGTCCTAAACCTACCTTACGGGTATCTGCAACAGATCCCGGAATGCAGAATGCCTGAAGACCTTCACCGATTGCTGCTGCTGCTTCGGAAGCCTTCTTGCATCCCTTCTTGATTGCGATTGCTGCACCGGTAATGTAAGCCCAGCATGCATTTTCAAAACAAATCGGCTGAATGCCTTTAACCATTGCATATACATCAAGACCTGCGTCTTTTGTAATCTTTTCTGCTTCTTCAAGAGAAGCGATTCCATAGCTATTTAATACGGAATTGATTTTGTCAATTCGTCTTTCATATGATTCAAATAAAGCCATTCTAATATCCTCCTCTTTACTTATTTCACTTCTTCATCTGTTCTGGGGTCAATAATCTTAACAGCATCTGCAACACGTCCGTACTGTCCGCTTGCCTTCTCATAAGCTGTTGTCGGGTCATCACCCTTCTTGATGAAGTCAGTCATCTTGCCAAGGCTTACGAACTTGTAACCAATGATCTGGTTATCAGCATCCAGTGCAATACCGGTTACATATCCTTCTGCCATTTCCAAATAACGAGGTCCTTTCTTTAAGGTTCCGTACATCGTACCAACCTGGCTTCTTAAGCCCTTACCTAAATCTTCAAGACCAGCTCCGATCGGAAGACCATCTTCAGAGAATGCACTCTGGGTTCTGCCGTAAGCGATCTGTAAGAATAATTCTCTCATAGCAGTGTTGATTGCATCACATACAAGGTCTGTATTTAATGCTTCCAGAATGGTTCTGCCGGGAAGAATTTCAGCAGCCATAGCTGCGGAATGAGTCATACCGGAGCATCCGATGGTCTCAACGAGAGCTTCCTGGATGATACCTTCCTTAACATTTAAGGTCAGCTTGCAGGCACCCTGCTGAGGAGCACACCAGCCTACACCATGTGTAAGACCGGATATGTCTTTAACTTCTTTGGCTTTAACCCATTTTGCTTCTTCAGGGATGGGCGCACACCCATGGTTAACACCCTGCGCAACGGTACACATTTCTTCAACTTCTTTTGAATAAATCATGTGAAAACTCCTTTCAATATGTAAAGATATTTAATAATCCGCTATATATTTTCGCATAGAATGCCAAAAAAATCTAGTACTTTTTCGCAATTTCTCCCTGCTTTTTGTAGATGCTTCCGGCAGGAATGCAGCCACGTACACAGCTGGTTGGATAAATGTTGGAATTCGGTCCGATGATGGTTCCCGGATTCAGTACGGAATTGCAGCCGACTTCCACATGATCACCGAGCATGGCACCGAACTTCTTTAATCCGGTTTCGATCTTTTCGTCACCGTTTTTTACAACAACCAGTGTCTTGTCACTCTTTACATTGGAAGTAATGGAACCTGCTCCCATATGAGCCTTAAATCCCAGAATACTGTCACCGACATAATTGTAATGCGGTACCTGTACCTTATTAAAGAGAACGACATTTTTAAGCTCGGTTGAATTTCCGACCACAGTGCCCTTTCCTACGATGGCATTTCCACGGATAAAGGCACAGTGGCGGATCTCTGCCTCCTCATCAATGATCGCCGGTCCGTTGATAAAGGCACTCGGTGCAACCGTGGCATTATTGGCTACCCAGACATGCTCCTTCACTTCGGTATAGCGATCCTTCGGAAGCTTTTCGCCAAGTTCCACGATGAAGGCACTGATCTTCGGCAGTAACTCCCACGGATAAACCGCACCCTCAAACAGGTCTGCTGCAATCGTTTCCTCTAAGGTATAGAGTTCTTTGATTGTAAATTGTTCCATAATTATTTCCCTCCGGTCCGATAGTTTTTAGCGGCTTCCTGAAACTGTCGGTTTAAAGAAGCCTGATTGTTCATCTGTTTCACGATATTCGTCCGTCTTCTTACGAAGTCATCGAGCTTATCCATATATTCCTGCTCTGTAATATCGCCATTGGCAACCAGCGTCAGCCCCTTCTCCCAGCTTGCGGTAAGCTTGGGATCCAAAAGCGGACGGATGGACTGGTTTACCACCTCATAGATCATCTCTCCCATCAAGGTCGGTGTGATGATCTGGGTTTTCTTATTTAATGCAAGATATTTAATGTTGACCAGCTTTTTCAAAATTTCCGCACGTGTGGCAGAGGTTCCGATTCCGCTTCCCTTGATCTGTGCACGTAACTCTTCATCTTCAATCAACTGACCTGCATTTTCCATCGCCAGAATGATGGTTCCGGAATTGTAACGTTTCGGAGGTGATGTTTCGCCTTCCTTGATCTGTGCATCCGCAACCGGAAGCTCCATCCCCTTTTTCAGATGGTTTAAAACCTCCATCAGTCCCACATCAAGACTCTGTTCTTCTCCATTGTCCGCATTGGTACTATCCTCACCGTCTGCATCTCCTGTTATCTCCTTGCCATTTTCCTTTTTCTTACGGAAGGAAAACTCTGTAACGGTAAGATATCCGGGGGATTCCAATACTTTGAAATTGGCAAACAGCCTTTCTTCCCGGATTGCTACACACAATGCCACCTTGCGGTATACCGCAGGAGGATAGAAAATGCTCAAAAACCTGCGGACCACAATCTCATAAACTTTCTGCGCTGTCGGGCTTAGCTGGTTATAATTGTTTAACCCCTGTCCGGTCGGAATAATCGCATAGTGATCGGTGATCTGCTTGTCATTCACGTATCTGGTCTTTGCAATTCCCTTATAGGATCCTTCCTGCAATACCTGGGAGGCCAGGGCACTTACCATCTGAAAATTCGTTAAGCCCTTAATATTCTTATAGATCTCCTTCGAAACAGCGGTCGATAACACTCTCGCATCCGTTCTGGGATAGGTTGTCATCTTCTTTTCATAAAGCTCCTGTGCAATCCGCAGCGTTTCATCCGGACTGATCTTAAAGTATTTGGAACAGTCATTCTGCAGCTCTGCCAGATTATAAAGAAGCGGCGCGTTCTTGTTTTCCTTTTTCTTTTCTATGGAATGAACGATGGCCTTCCGGGGATCTTCCAACAGATATCGGATCAGATTTTCCGCCGGCTCCCGTTCCCTGAAGCCGTTTTCCTTATATAAAAAAGGCGAAGCAAAATATGGGGTTCCCTCTACGGCACGCCACTCACAGTCAACCCCGCGCTCTCCCAAAAGAACCGATGCAACCACGCGGTAAAACGGTGTTTTTACGAAGTTGCGGATTTCTCGCTCCCGGTTCACAACCATGCCAAGCACACAGGTCATCACGCGTCCGACACTCACAACCGCCCGGTCAAGCTTCAGATAATCCCTGACTGCATTGCCATATTTCAGCGTGAGAACTCTCGAAAAGTTAATTCCCATGAGATAATCTTCTTTGGCACGTAAGTAAGCAGCCGCACACAGATTATCATATTCGGAAAGATCCTTGGCTTCGCGGATTCCACGCAGGATTTCTTCTTCGGTCTGGGAATCGATCCAGACTCTTCTTCTTACCTTGTCATGGACATTTGCCTGACGCTCCACCAGGCGGTAGATATATTCTCCTTCCCGTCCGGAGTCGGTGCAGACATAAATCGTTTCCACGTCTTTGCGGTTCAGCAGTCCGCTTACGATCCGGAACTGCTTCTTCACACTGTCAATGACCTCATACTTAAATTCCGTTGGTATAAATGGAATCGTATTTAACGACCATCGCTTATATTTTTCATCATAAGCTTCCGGATAACTCATGGTCACAAGATGCCCAACGCACCATGTAACGATGGCATCGTTTGATTCAATATATCCGTCCCGGTTGCTCCCGGTGATCTGCAGTGCCTTCGCAAATTCACGGGCAACACTCGGTTTTTCTGCAATAAATAAATTCTTTCCCATTACATGTCTTCCAGACTAATCAATTTCAGATTCTTTTTCATCTTTGCTTCCAGACTCAGCTTTTCATCAAACCGCTGAACAGAAAACAGATAGATCGTATCTGCCCTGAGCTTTGCCTTTCCAATGTTCGAAAGCAGCTTCTCATAATCCGCATACTGCATCGCGGACTTTTCCCAGTTACAGTACGCTGTAAGTGTCTTGCCGGTCTCATCCTGTGCAATCACATCAATATTTCCCGACTTACCAACCCATTCTCCGATGCGGCCAATCTCGATTGGAAGTTTGGTTTCCCGATCCCACTTTTCAATCCTCTGTCTGCAGACCTCCTTAAAATACGGAGCCGTAAAATTTTTAAAGTAAAGCCGGATATGCTCTTCATAAAACACATCCGCGCTCTTTAAAGCAAGTGCACTGCGGTTCGGATACAGGAATCGGAAATAAAAATGAACAAAATGATTACAGATCCGGTAAATTCCTTTCTGGGTATTCGCCTTTCCTTCCGTATCATAGGAAAAGACCTTCTCTACCAGTTCAAGCTCCATAAGGTTTTTCAGGTATACACTGATTTTGGCCCGTGAAAATCCGGTGTGCCGGTAGAGGTCGTTCAGCTTATGCCTACCGGATGCAATGGATGAAAGAATCGTATGATAAACGGCCGTTTCCCGCAGTTCTTCTGCGACAGTACGCAGACCCTCTTCCTGCAGATAGGTATGCGGATGCAAAATAAACCTGCAGATATTCTCCTTCATGCTTAAGGAATCATCAAACTGCGTCCATAGTCCCGGAAATCCTCCCAGAACGGCGTACGCTTCCACGCACTGTTCTGCCGAAAATTTTGGGAAAAAGCGCCTCATCTCTTCAAACGGAAGCTCTTTGATCTTCAAAAAACCAGACAGGGCATATGCCGCTTCCCCGATTCTGGTTACCATACTGTTTTCTACCCAGCCGGTTGATGAGCTGGACAGCACAACCAGAACCTCACAATGCTTCTCCCTTTTTCGTACAAAAGAAACAAGATCTTTCATAAAAGCGCTTCCAGACTTCACTACATGCTGGAATTCATCCACGATCACGACCATCTTTCCGAATCCGTTCTCTGAAATCTTCTGAAAAATTTCGGCATACGAAGGATATTCCGGCAATTCCTTAGTCTGATCGGTGAGTTCTCTTCCCCACTCATACGTCTGTTCACGCTCTGATGCAGATCTTGCACAATAATAATGATAAGGCTTCTCTTTTACAAATTCCTTTAAAAGACTTGTTTTTCCGATATTCTTTTGTCCATACACGACAAGAAGCTGGCTTCCTTCACTGCCATAAAATGTGTTCAGATAGTTCAGTTCTGATGCACGACCCAAAAACATCCTTTCACCTCTCACTCTCCTCGATACGAAGCAGTAATCGTTCGATCTCTTCAGAAGTCGACGGCTTCCCGAGCAGGAAGCCCTGAATGCAGTCGCAGCCGATCTTTTTCAGATAATTGAACTGATCCTGCTCTTCCACTCCTTCCGCGATGGTTGCATAACCAAGTCTCTTTGCCATATACACGATGGAATCCGCAATCACTCTTGCATTTTCATCTATCGTTATGGTATCAATAAAGCTTTTATCTATTTTCAGGGTATCAATCGGGAACTTTTTCAGATAGGAAAGGGAGGAATATCCCGTCCCAAAATCATCCAAAGATACTTTAATTCCATATTCCCGCAACAAACGAAGCTTCTCTGTCACATCATGGAAATTCTCGATGAATACATTTTCTGTAATTTCCAGTTCCAGGAGGTTCGGATCCAGATCATACTTTTTCAGGCATTTCAAAATCATATCCACGAAATCATCCCGGTTATACTGAATGGCTGAAATATTCAACGATAAGATCATCGGTGTGTGGTAATCCTTTTTCCACTGGGAAAAGATTCGGATGCTTTCATCCACAACCCATGCGCCGATCGTGACAATGGTTCCGTTCCTCTCCGCAATCGGAATAAACACGGCAGGGCTGATCATTTGTCCATCGCTGTCGCGCCAGCGGATCAATGCTTCCACGCCACGAAGCTTTCCATTATCCGTAAAATACTGCGGCTGGAAATTCATGGTAAAGTTCAGGGTTGATACCGCCTCCTTCAATTTGGTTTCAATTGCAACGTTATGAAGAAAATTCTTTAATATAGACGCATCAAAATACTGAAGGGAGTCCTTCCCCTGCTTCTTTGCCTTGAACATCACAATTTCCGCACAGTTGATAAGCTCTAAGGTATTCTGTGCCGCTTCCGGGAACTCTGCCACACCGACGCTGACGGAAATATTTACATCCTGACCGTCGCTTAACTGGAATGGCAGCTTCGTTCTTTGCCGTACCTTCTGGTAGATGCTGTCAACGCTGAAATTTCCTATAGGTTCATAGATCCCTATACAATACAGGTCTGCATTAAAATGTGATACCAGAACATGTTCTGAAGAAAATTCCTTTAAAAACTGTCCAAATTGCTGGATTACTTCATCTCCGACAGCAAGTCCGAAGCCATCGTTGATTCTGCTGAAATTATCTATATCAAAAAACATGACGGATACAACCGTATTTTCTTCTTCCGCCCGTCGCACAAAATCCGCCAGAAGACATACAAAATAATTTCGGCTGTATAATCCGGTTGTCACATCATAGTAGGCTATATAGGTCAGCTCATCATTTTGATTTTTTAATTTGGAAATATTTTTGAACCGGATGATTTTATCCATGGGAAGTTGTTCATAATTATAAATAATATTTACCTCACACTCTACCCAGATCTTACCATCCGTCAATTTCAGGACATCACTTCCTGTGGTTTCCTTGGAATCCTCAAGACAAAGAAGCCTCTGGAACGGAAGAACATACTGTTCTTCCATTCGAGAGTACAGCTTTGAAAAGTCATTGATATCACGAATCTGCAGCCCTGGGAAAAAATCCTCCCACATTCCCAGTGTCTGCACATTACCATTTGATAAGTTCACGTAAATAAATGCACTGGTAGAAGTTTCACACAGCAGCCTGTACATCCGTTCATTATTTTCCATTTTCTGATTCATTGCGCTTAACAGGTCTACCTGATAACGTAACTCATCCATAAGATTTAAACCTTCTCTTCCCAATTTTTAAGCTTTCTCGCAGCTGTTCTATGGATGAACCGCTACAGCTTACTTCTTAATAATATACCCCTGTGCTTTTAACAGCTCTGCACAAAGCACTGCACCCCCTGCAGCACCCCGGACAGTATTATGGGAAAGTCCGACAAACTTCCAGTCATATACGGAATCTTCCCGAATACGTCCGACACTGATTCCCATACCGTTTTCGTAATTCACATCAAGCTGAATCTGTGGACGGTTGTCCTCCTCCAGATACTGGATGAACTGCTTCGGTGCACTCGGAAGATCTAACTCCTGAGGGACGCCCTTGAAGTTAACCAGCTTTTCAATCAACTGCTCCTTGGTCGGTTTCTTACGGAACTTCACAAATACAGCAGCAGTATGTCCGTTTAATACCGGTACACGGATACACTGGCAGGTAATGACAGGACTTGTAGCAGGTACAATCACTCCATCCTTGATTTCACCCCAGATACGAAGAGGTTCCTTTTCACTCTTTTCTTCTTCCCCGCCAATGTAAGGAATGATGTTTCCTACCATTTCCGGCCAGTCCTTAAAGGTCTTTCCTGCTCCGGAGATTGCCTGATAAGTTGTAGCAACAACTTCATACGGCTCGAATTCCTTCCATGCAGTTAATACCGGTGCATAGCTCTGAATGGAACAGTTCGGTTTAACAGCTACGAAGCCTCTGGTAGTTCCAAGTCTCTTCTTCTGGAATTCAATCACCTTCATATGCTCCGGGTTGATTTCCGGCACTACCATCGGCACATCCGGTGTCCATCTGTGTGCGGAATTATTGGAAACAACGGGAGTTTCTGTCTTTGCGTAATCTTCTTCGATTTTCCTGATTTCTTCTTTGGTCATGTCAACCGCGCTGAATACGAAATCCACTTCCGAAGCAACTTTCTCCACCTCGTTGACATTCATTACAACAATCTTCTTTACCTTTTCCGGCATCGGAGTATCCATTTTCCAACGGTCACCTACCGCATCTTCATAGGTCTTGCCTGCAGAACGCGGGCTTGCTGCAATAGTTGTTACCTCGAACCAGGGATGATTCTCAAGCAGAGAGATAAATCTCTGTCCTACCATACCGGTTCCACCTAAAATTCCTACTCTTAATTTGTCGTTCATTTTTCTTCTCCTCATGTAAAAATATTTAAAAGACTCTTCCGGTCCTATAAACGAAATTACTGTTCTTCATACCAGATGTGATTCAGAAATTCCCGGTTAATCTGAATCACTTCTTTCATGGCCTCCTCGCCCGGGGCACCTATCGTAAGCCGGCGTTCTACGCAGGTCTTTAAACTGATCGCACCGTAAATGTCTGCCTCAAATACCGGACTGATTTCTTTCAGTTCCTCTAAGGACAACGCATCAATACTTGTTTCCTTTTCAATACAGTACAGAACGAGACGTCCGATAATTCCATGTGCATCCCGGAACGGGACTCCCTTTCCTGCCAGATAATCGGCAGCATCGGTCGCATTCGTAAAGCCATTCATTGCACTCTTTTCCATAATCTCGTTATGGAATTTCATGGTCTTTAACATGCCGTTAAATAAAATGAGACAATGCTTCACGGTATCAATGGCATCAAAGGTCACTTCCTTATCTTCCTGCATATCCTTATTGTAAGCAAGCGGAATGCCTTTCATGGTCGTCAATATGGAAACCAGTGCTCCGTACACGCGTCCGGTCTTTCCTCTTACAAGCTCTGCAATATCCGGATTCTTCTTCTGCGGCATAATGCTGCTTCCGGTAGAATAGGCATCATCAATTTCCACGAAGCGGTATTCATTCGAATTCCAGATGATGACCTCCTCAGAAAAACGGCTTAAATGCATCATAATAGCAGACAATGCTGCAAGAAATTCAATCACATAATCACGATCTGCAACCGAATCCATACTGTTTAAGGTCGGTCCTTCGAAGCCCATTAATGAGGCCGTGTAGGCACGATCCAACGGATAGGTTGTTCCCGCAAAAGCCCCTGCCCCAAGTGGGCAATAATTCATTCTCTTATAAATATCCTCCATCCGAAGAATATCCCGTTTAAACATTTCAAAGTAAGCTCCCATATGATGTGCAAGCGTGGTCGGCTGTGCCTTCTGCAAATGGGTAAAGCCCGGCATATAAGTATGAAGATTCGTTTCCATAATGGTAAGAAGGGTTGACAAAATCTCCTTTAAACATTCGGAAACCTCAATAACCTCATGGCGGACATATAAACGCATGTCTAAAGCCACCTGATCGTTCCGGCTTCTTCCGGTGTGCATTTTCTTACCGGCATCTCCGATCCGTTCAATCAGATTGGCTTCCACAAAGCTGTGAATGTCTTCGTATTCAGAAGTAATCGTTAGCCTTCCATCGCGGACATCTTCCCGGATCATGGTTAATCCCTTCACGATCTGATCCTTTTCTTCGCAGGTCAGAATCCCCTGTTTCTCTAACATTACAACGTGTGCAATACTGCCCTCAATATCCTGTTCAAACAATCGTTTATCAAAGTTAATGGATGCATTGAAATCATATACCAGTTTGTCCGTTTCCTTTGTGAAACGGCCGCCCCACAATTGCGCCATAATAACTATCCTCCAATTATTAAATCTGAATTTGATACTAACATATTTTTAGGTGCTTTTCAATAAAAGTTACGCACATATTCGTATTTTTGTTCATAAGTTATATTAGAATTTCCGTAACTGTCCAGCACCTTCGCAGCTACAGAGTTTCTATATCCTACAGAATATGCAGAAATGAGGCAATCTATGAATCCGACTTTTTTACGGCTTGAGTATATAAACTTTTCCTATCATACCCTTCACGGAGAAACAAGAGCCTTAAGTAATGTTTCCTTTACAGTAACGGAGGGAGAATTTCTCGCAATCGTCGGTCCAAGCGGCTGTGGCAAATCAACGCTTCTATCCATGATTGCCGGATTGATCCGCCCGGAGGCCGGAAACATTACCTTTGCGCACGATTCGCCCAGGATTGGTTACATGCTCCAGCAGGATCACCTGCTTCCTTGGCGAACCATATGGAGCAACATTCTTTTAGGCCCCGAAATCCGGAAAAACCTAACTTCTGCCAAAAAAGAAAAGGCCATGCACCTTTTAACCGATTATGGGCTTCTTCCCTTTAAGGATAAGCACCCGAATGAATTATCCGGCGGAATGCGACAACGTGCCGCTCTTATCCGCACCATGGTCATGGAACCTGAACTGCTTCTTCTGGATGAACCATTCAGTGCCCTGGATTACCAGACGCGTCTCATGGTATCTGCCGATATCGGAAGGATTATCCGTCATTCCGGAATTACCGCTATTTTAATCACGCATGATTTATCCGAAGCAGTTTCTCTCGCCGACCGTGTGATCGTCTTAAGCAAGCGACCGGGAAAAGTGGTACGGGATCTCCCCATCTCCCTGACGCTTCCGGATGATTCTCCTCTGGCTGCCCGTAATGCTCCGGAATTTCATCATTATTTTAATATTTTATGGAAGGAGATCTCGGATGAACACTGAATCCTATGCCCAGCAGCAATATTATAAAAAACACCGGCGTCACCACAATATGATTACCTTTTTGCGGATTTTCCTGCTGATCGCCTTTTTAGCTCTATGGGAAACGGCATCCCAGCTCAACTGGATAGATTCCTTCTTTTTCAGCAGTCCTTCCATGGTGGCTGCCTGTTTCTTAAAAATGCTCAAAGACGGCAGTTTTTTCCTCCACACCGGAATTACCCTGTTTGAAACCCTGATAAGCTTTGCACTGATCTGCATTCTGGGAATATGCTCTGCAACGATTCTCTGGTATTATCATCCGGTTGCCGAGGTGACAGAACCCTATTTCGTTGTCTTAAACAGTCTGCCCAAATCCGCACTTGCTCCTCTCCTTATCGTCTGGCTGGGCACCGGAATGAACACCATTATTATTGCAGGAATTTCTGTTGCACTATTTGGTTCGATCATCAATCTTTATACCTGTTTCAAGCAGGTGGATGAAGAACGCTCCAAGCTGATTTATACGCTCGGCGGTACGAAATTCGACGTCTACCGGAAGGTTATTCTTCCTTCTTCGATTCCCGGAATCATCAGTAATATGAAGGTCAATGTAGGGCTTGCTTTGGTTGGTGTGATCATCGGAGAATTTCTTGCAGCAAGAAGGGGACTCGGTTATCTCATCATCTACGGTTCCCAGGTCTTCCAGTTGAATATGGTGATTACCTCCATTCTTATTCTGTGTTTCCTTGCCTTACTGCTCTATCAGCTCCTGCAGTATCTCGAGCACCGGAATAAGAAAAGGAATGCCCTGTAACGGATTATTGAGAATGATCCGGTGGATCATTCTCTCATATATAACACAAAAACAGGCTGTCATAATTCTATGACGGCCTGTTTTATAAAAAAGCTACCGAGGGGATTCGAACCCCTGACCTGCTGATTACGAATCAGCTGCTCTACCGACTGAGCCACGGTAGCAATACACGAACAAAAATAATTATATACATGGAATGAATAATTTGCAAGTTTTTTTATCGATTTTCTGAAAGATTTTCCGAAAGATGGATATCCATCTGGGGAAAGGGTATCGAAACACCGGCCTCATCAAGTGTCTGCTTAATATGCTCCGTCAGATAAAACTTTCTTTCATAATAATCTTCTGTTTTCACAAAGCACTGGATCATCAGATTCACACTGCTGTCACCTAAAGAATCCACGACCACCTGCTTTGGTCTGTCCTGCAGAATTTTATCCGTATGCTCCAGAAGCTCCATAATGACCTCCCGAGCCTTTTGAATATTGGAATCATAGCTGATTCCGACCGGAATATCAATACGCTGCTCAGGACATCTTGTATAATTTGTTATAGATCCATTGGCAAGTGTTCCATTCGGCAGGACGATAACACGACCATCCGACGTTCCCATTTTCGTATAGAAAATATCCACTTCCTCAACAATCCCATCATGTCCATTCTCATCCACGATCCTGTCACCAATGCCAAAGGGTTTTAATATCAGAATCAGAAGTCCACCGGCCAGATTGCTAAGACTCCCCTGCCAGGCAAAACCAATGGCTACGCTGACCGACCCCAGTATTGCAAGAAAGCTGCTGATTCCGACTCCACACGTAGCAATGACAACGATAAAGAGCGCAAATAGCAAAATCACTCTTAATAAAGAGTCTGCAAAATGGATGATGCCCTGATCAATATTCGCTCTCTGCAGAGAACGCCGCAAAATTCTGCGGATCAGCTTAATAAGCTGCAGACCGATTACCAGAACAATCACCGCAATTACAAGCCGGAATCCCAGTCGGAACAGTTTATCCGGTAATTCATCTAAAAATTTTTCTATTACTCCGGGAGAAAGATCAATCTCTGTAAGCTCGGTATCCATATCTGTTCCCTTTCACCTGATCAATATTTGCTCTGAATCCAAGCATAATTCATGCCTAATTCACTTTCTTTGCCGCTTCTTTGGCGTTTTTCCATTCGATGGAAGCAATCTTCTCTTCTTCTTTTGCACGCTCTAAGGCTTTCTGCGCCTGCTGCATGATTTCTTCGGCCTGCTTCTTTAATTCCTTCGCATGCAAGGTCAGCTCTTCGGCTTCTGCCTCCGCCTCTTTCGCACGCTGCTCGGCTTCCTGAGCCAGACGGATTGCTTTCGTCTCTGCTTTGCGGTTTTCGATCTGCTGCTTTTCCTTCGCCGTATAGGCAGCAAATTTAAAGATGCTTAAAGAAAGCGGTGCTGCCTTCATGGCAAAGGAATAAGGCTGTCCATCGAATTCTTCCTCGTTTACGGGAATGGCACGGCTGTTTACGCGTCCCTTTCCACCGTAAGCCTTATCGTCCGTATTCAGGATTTCTTTATATTTACCTGCCATCGGAACTCCGATGCAGAATTCCTGCTCTATATTGGCAAAGTTTGCGACAACAATAAGGGTCTGCTCCGGCCTAGAAGCCTTTCTCATATAGGAAAGCATGCATCTCTCGGGCGAAATGCAGTTAATCCATTGGAAGCCGTCCGCTTCCGTATCCTTCTCATAAAGTGCCGGAAGTTCCTGATATAATTTGTTCAGGTCACGCACCAGATGCTGGATTCCTTGATGTGCAGGTTCTTTTAACAACTCCCATTTCGTCTGTCTGGTTTCGTCAAACTCCTGAAACTCGGCAATGTCCTGTCCCATGAACAGAAGCTTTTTGCCCGGATGGGTCATCACATAACCATAGGTCAGCCGTAAGTTTGCAAATTTATCTTCGATCGTGCCCGGCATCTTGCCAATCATGGAGGACTTCCCATGTACGACCTCGTCATGAGAAAACGGCAGCATAAAGTTCTCGCTATAGGCGTAAATCATGCTGAATGTCAGTTCATTATGATGATGTGCACGGAAATACGGGTCATAGCTGATATAGGACAGGTAATCATTCATAAAGCCCATATTCCATTTAAGGTTAAAACCAAGCCCTTCGTCATCCAGAGCACCCGTTACCTTCGGCCATGCGGTCGATTCTTCGGCAATCATCAGTACATCCGGATTCCGCTTTTTCATAATGGAATTCAGATGCTTGACCATTTCAATTGCTTCCAGATTCTCGTTGCCGCCATAAATATTGGCAACCCATTCTCCATCCTTACGTCCATAATCCAGATATAACATAGAGGCAACTGCATCCATGCGGATTCCGTCGGTATGGAACTGTTCTGCCCAGTACAATGCATTTGCTATCAGATAGTTGGATACTTCCGGACGTCCGTAATTATAAATCAGTGTTCCCCAGTGCGGATGACTTCCCTTCCGGGGATCGGCATGCTCATAAAGACAGGTGCCGTCAAACTCGGCAAGCCCATAGGTATCTCTCGGAAAATGTGCCGGCACCCAGTCCAGAATCACACCGATGCCTGCCCGATGAAGAGTATCCACGAAGTACCGGAAATCGTCCGGTGTTCCATAGCGTGCGGTCGGTGCATAGTAGCCGATCACCTGATAGCCCCAAGACGCATCTAAGGGATGCTCCATCACCGGCATGAGTTCTACATGTGTGTAGCCCATTTCCTTCGCATATTCTGCTACGAGAGGCGCCAGTTCGCGGTAGGATAAGCTTTCTTTTCCATCCTCTCCATGACGGAAAGAGCCCAGGTATAATTCGTAAACACTGATAGGCGCATTCTTTTCAGCATATTTCTTCCGTTTCTTCATCCAGTCTGCGTCCTGATAGCTGTAATGAGAATCTTCCACGATGGAAGCCGTATCCGGACGAAGCTGCTGGCGGAATGCATAAGGATCTGCTTTCAAAACGGTCAGACCGCCCTTTTTCTTGATTTCATATTTATAACAGTCACCGGCCTGAACGTCCGGAATAAACAATTCAAAAATACCGGTTGCGTCATGCTTTATCATGGGATAAATCCGTCCGTCCCAGTTGTTAAAATCTCCAACCACACTGACGCGGACCGCATTCGGCGCCCACACCGCAAACTGCGTTCCGGCAACACCGTTTCTTGTACAGGGATGCGCTCCCAGATGTTCATAAATGGTATAATGAATGCCCGAAGTAAACCGTATGGCATCCTTTTCGGATAAGGATACCGGTGCAAATGCATAGGCATCCTTTACCATCCTGCTGTTACCCTCGGCATCGATCATTTCATATTCATAATGCTGCGGCTTCTTTCCCTGATAGAGACATGCAAAGAAACCATTCTCATCTGCCATTTCCATCGGAAGCACCACTTTGGCAGAGGATGCCACCTCAGAAGCCTCGGAACGCTTCTCTTCCGTAAAATGTACATTTACCTTCACCGCTCCCGGCCAGAACATCTGAAACAGGACATTCTTTCCTGTGGCATGTACCCCCAGAATCTCCTGCGGCTTTGCTTCCTCCGAATACACAATTCCTTCAATTCTCGGCCAGTTCATTAATTTATATAATTTATTATTCATGCGCTTACCCCTTCCCGAAAGTCCTGTCTTCATTTTACCAAAGTTGTGTATACAAAACAAGCACCGCAGTATAATTCATTTACATTAAAGCAACAGTTCAGCCATTATATTTTTTTCTTCTGTTCTTGACTCTGCAATCATAAGCGTAATCGCAACCAATGCTCCATCACTAATTATCTTTCTATCATCTCTATACAAAGCATTATTCCGAGCAAGGAATTCCAACAACCACCTGATTTATGAGTCCTGTATCAATCCATTTACCTGCTCTTTAAATGCATAAAATAAATCAATGTAGTTCTCAACAATCTCTTTGCAATGTTCTTTTACAATTTCACTATCATAATCATGTGCCAGCTCATTTCTTACTTTCAGCATTTCCATCCACTGATCGTCAGAAATCAGGTTTGCCCGAAATGACTCCTTAAGCACTTCCCTCGGTGATCCTGCAACAAAATTAGTAATGGCATAATATTGTACCAGAATATCTTTCATTACTTTCCATGATAAATCAAAGGTAATGCTGAACTTTGCACTGGTTCCACTCAATACAAACGAATCCGTCAGATCTCTCTGTCTGGCCTCTGCCAATGCATCCAACGATTTGCAATAAGATAAAAAACGTCTGTTAAATTTTTCGTCCATACTGTCTGATATCCTCCAATAATAACTGATTTTTACAAGTATCCATATTTACAAGATCTACTGAATACAGGGTTGGCAGTTCCTCTACCTTTTCAACAAGTATATCAAAATTCTCTGCTCCGGATACCGCAATATCAATATCGCTGCGCTCCCTTGCGGTTCCTTTTGCTCTTGAGCCATATAGGAGCACTTCTTTTGCCTTATATTTTCTGCAAAGTTCTGCAACTTGATTAATTACTTCATCTGCTTTCATATTCATTTACCCCGTCTATAACTATAACATGCGAAAAATTGTTTCATCCAATTTGCTAATCCTTTCTCATGGTCTTTTAATGGTGTCGGTCTGCTGTAATCATAAATTTCGTCAATCATAAAGTTATTCTTTTTTAGCAAATCAGAGAAAGTATCTACGGTTGGGAAGTTGAACTTAGGTGTATATTTGTATTCAAAATCTTGGCAAGCACTTATAAAGGCGTTCTCAATAGTGGCAATATTGCCATTTGCACCAAATTCACAAATCAATAACCCATTTGATTTCATTTTACCAGAAAAGGCATAAGATAAAATGGCTTCAATAACAGATTCTCCTCTTTTCCTACATCTTTCTGCGATATCAAATACGTCTTATTTATATTTTGAGAAAATTTCTTGCCAAATTCCCTTATGGATTCATGCTTTCCGGATCCGGAAGATTTAATCTCAAAAGCATTTATTTTGCTTCCTTCCGAAATCAGAAAATCCACTTCATAATAATGTGTGCTTTCTTTTTTTCCCCAAGTATGATAGTACAATTCCCTTCCGGACGCTGCAATCATCTGAGCAACCAGATTTTCATAAAGATACCCTAGATTTGCAGGCAATTTATCAGAAAGCAGCTTTGCATAAATATCATTTTCCGTCACTGGACGATCAATGAACATCAACGTAATGAATAATCCTGTATCCGAAAGATATAATTTATAACTATCAAAATCCTTCGTGTCCGTCAGGCTGACCCTTGGATCTGTAGAATTGTAGCAGGGCAAAACGGTTTTCGAATCTATCAGTTCATATAGCAATTCTTCTACTTTCGTATTATTTCTTTTTCCGATTGCTGTGGTAATACGATATTTTCTTGCATCTTTCGAGAGTTGTGCAGGAATCGCATGGTATAGTGCAGATATTCTCCCTGATGCATCAATTTTCTTAAAATCCTCCTCATACAAAGAGATAATCTGCCTTTTTACCATATCTACCTCTGAAAAGTTTTTCCCATTGATATAGGCTTCTACTGCCTGTGGCATTCCCCCTACTGCCATGTAAATTCTCAAATCCCTCATTAATTTACGATTAGTTGCCTGTCCTATGGCCGCTCCACTATCATAAATCTGTTGTAAAAGCCCATAATTATTACCAACAGCATCACAAAACTCTTCATAATCCATAGGATATACTTCTATCTTCATTTCCTCTGATGGAATTAAAATATCCTTTACATTTTTCTTTATCGAAATCAAAGAACCTGTTTCCAAATAACTGTATCTTCCATCATGTACGAGATGCTTTATTGCCTGCCTTGCCTTTGGGAACAACTGTACTTCATCAAAAATAATGAGTGACTCATGTTCATACAATGTGATTCCCGTTTCTGCCTGCAATCTCAAAAAAAATATATTCATATTCCCTATATCATCAAAACACTCCAGAATATTACTTGTTGTTTTGGAAAAATCAATCAAAATATAGGATCTATATTCATTTTTTGCGAAAGCCTCCGCAATGGTTGACTTGCCTACCCGCCTCGCTCCTTCCAGCAATGCTGCATATTTATCCGAATATAACCTTTTCCATTCCAATAATTTTCCGTACGCTTTCCTTTTAAAATACATAATTACCTCCCACAGTATAAGTATGTTATATCATAGAATATACATTTCTTCAATTTATATATTTAAATTTATGTGCGTTTCTTCAAAATTATATGTGTTGAATTTGTGCGTTTCTTCAAAATGTAGAGGTTGGAATATAGCAGTGAATATAGCAGTGAATATAGCAGTGGAATATAGCAGTGGAATATAGCAGTCAAGAAAACAGTTGTCCACATTTTGTAGACAACTGTTTTTATCTTTAGCTGCCATGCATATGAGAAAATGATCCAGTGGATCATTTTTGAGTAAAAATAATTTTTCTAAGTGACAAAAGCTTAAAATCCAGATTAATACCATGCTCCAGTTTCTTTTCCGGATAATTATCCAGATAGTTCATACCATAATTTATCAGTAAAATAAGCCCATATGTGACAACTCCTGTAAATGCAAGTGTCCCATCAGCCAGTCCATCAATGACCTTCTGGAAATAGTCGGCCTTGTAATTAGCCATAAATGCATTCCATATACCCAGTCCAATGTAGACCAATACCCATATTCTGTTTTTCTTTAATACTTCTTTTATATAGCGCATAACTGTACTCCTTTATATTATATTTCAATCATCAGGTCAGTACAGCCAACGACTGCCAGCAAGTTTCTTTCACCTCAGCACAATCTGCCAACAGTTTACATCAACTGTACTGAGTAATTACCTCAGATCAATTTCATACGAATCTCACCTCTTCCATATAAGATGTTTCGGTTACTATATACCAAAATTTCTTTTACTTTGTTTTATATGTAAGCCCAAAAACAAACTGAACGTTGTTATTTATTCATGTTCTCAACTAAGCTCGCAGCTTTTACAGTCATCTCCACCCAGCCCGGCACAAAACCACTTCGTAATGCATTTTTAACAGATTTAAGATTCGACCAGGCACAACAATAAAACGGCACCTTTCCTCTATCCATTATCTCTATTGCCAAATTACTGGTTAAGGAAGAAGCAATCCCCTGCTTGCGATACTCCGGCAAAACATCAACACCAATCTGCCACATATCATCACAATCTGCAGAACAGGCTGCAAGTCCGATCAGTTTCCCATTATCATAAGCGCCAACTCCCAGAACATCCCGTTCCTTTCTATCTTCACAAAGTGCATTGCTCCAAATCGGAAGATACAAATTTGCAAAATCCTTTTGTTCCAATACCTTAAGTTGATAGTTACATTCTCTTCTTTTCAAAGCATTAACATCCGGTAGAAAATACTCTGCCATAAAACAAACACGGTATCCGTTTTCTTTCATCCGTTCATCCAGCCAATGCATATTAGGAGTTTCAAAGCAATGATAAAACTCATATTTGCTCAGATAGTTTTCAACAATTTCTCTATATTCATCTTTTACAGACGCAACTATATTATTTCCATATGAAACCAGATTGCAGGCAATAGGTTCTTTATAGTATTTTCTTGCCAATGGACCAATACCAGACTTTACAAACACATTTGTGTCCATAAGAAAATCAGAAGCCTTAGCATTAGTATCGTAGGCCGATTGCTGCATTGCAATATCAAGTACCTCTTTATTTGTCATATTTTAATCATCTCACATATTATATATTTTCCTTTTATCTATAACCTCATCATGACAACAACTGCCCTCTGACAGATCCGATTATCTGATGAACCGCATATGCTTTGATAGATTTTTGTACGCGGTTGTATCCGTCATACAGAAAATCTTACATAAGCTCCTAATATTATATTGCTCAAACATCTCAATATACACACACTTTGAAATGCAATATTCAATTTTTCCTTTAGCAGGTGAGTATCAGTCCCTTGCGTCCCACTCAGTCCATTCGATTTCATCAGCGTTGCACATCTCATCGGTCAGTCCCAGACTCTCTTTATATGTCCGCAGACTTTCCTCCAGCTCGTAGTAATCTTCAATCCGAATACCATTATCCAGATAGAGGCTTAGGACTTCATCCTCCGGATTTGCACAGAATCCTTCCTCGTCATAGAAGATAAACTCATTATTAGCAAGATATGCATCATACATATCATCGTCAAAGGTATCTGAATATTGCCATGTATTATAGATCTCCAGTGTATAGGATTCCGAACTGTCTTCTGAATTCCACTTAATATTAATTTTATCCCGCAGATAAGACGGTAGAAAATCCTCATGAATCAGATTATTCTCCAATCCATCATAGGTGTGACAGCTGAATACAAAAACAGTTTCCCCTTCTGCATTAATAAAGAATTCCTTTACGAAAGAATGGGTATATCCATACATTGTGATCAGATCCATGACGCCTGCCTGATTGATAAAGATAGCACTGCGATAATAGCTGTTTAACTCAACTTCACAAAAAACCTCTCCATCCCTCTCCTTCAGGAAAAGATATTCGGAGGCAGTCTCATAAGTACTCTCATTCTGAAAATCAAGCTTAACCGCCATCTCCAATTCCCCATCCATACCGCAGTCTATCAATGCATAGGAAGTTGAAATCAGGGCATCCGGTAAGTCCTCTTCCTGAAAGCTCTCAGAAAGAAAAGATACCATCTCGGACAACGTATAAGTTCCCTGTGGGAAATAGTGCTCATTACTTGAAACGACCGCTGATTTTGTACCTTTTAAAAAAGCAAGATATCCGCTCTCGGTCTCTGATTCCATCTGGAGATCTGATTTTGATTCCTGCTTTTCTGTCAGGATTTCGGTTTCCTGTTCTTCTGTCAGGATTTCGGTTTCCTGTTCTTCTGTCAAAACAGCAGTTTCGGAGATGACCATATCTCCCGTCGTTTCCTCCTGTTCATTTTTTCTGCAGCCCGTAAGTTCCAGCAACAACACTGTCATTAAAATTCCGGCATATAAGGTTTTTCGTTTGATCTTCATTGCTTCCTCCCTCATTTTCCTGTTGATAGTACTAGTGCAACGGTTTTAAATTAACTACACCATATCCTATGTGAATGGTGCAGTTATTTAGAAACCATTACACTAGTCTTCCGGCAGCCACATCGTAGTGGCAATGGTATCTTGAGACATAAAAGGAAGGCAAATGCCGCTTGAACCGGTACCAATCACCATCCGTTCTCCGTCCAGGGAAAGTACCACCGGATAAGTTTCTGCGATACACATTGGAGCGTCTGTTGCTTCGTATCTTTTTCCTCCCACGAGAGAAAGGCTGAGCGTCAGATAACTGGGCCAGTCATTATGAGTCATAAGATTCCAGTAACCGCTCCACTGCTCCTCGTAGTCCCGTTCACCTTCATAGTTCCAGTCGATGTCCACCCGACCGTATGCGCCATCCATGGGATAGAACTGAATCATAAAAAACGCTTCCCGATCGCCTTCCCATGCGGTTGTCCAGATATGCCATACCTGTCCGTATTCCTCCGTCCCGGAAATGGATAGTGCGGTAGGTCCAAGCCAACCCTCTGCCAACCAATCAGCCAGATCCCTTTCGCTATTAAAAGAATAGGAGCTGAAATCCAGACTGCAAATCTCCATTCCATTCCGGTAGCATGGTACCAGGAAGCCTTTCTCACTCAGGCAGGGATACCAGGTATAGGTTTCACCGGTTTCGTCTGTCAGAAAAACTTCTGTATCCGGAAAAAAGTTATCTCCATCCAGATTTGCAAACAGAAGTACCGGCTCTCCACTCTCGGAACGATAAATGACTTCTCCCTCACCAAAGCTTCCGGTCACTCTGTCGTAATCGAGACGATTGATAGCAAGAGAAGCATTTTTATCTAGGGGGACAATCGCATAGAGATGTCCTGCACTACCGATAATCTGGCCGGAATCCATCGATGCGACGAAGGGATACTGTTCCAGAAGTTCCTGGTTATTTTCCTCAAGCCACTCAGAAAATCCGGCAGCAAAGCCCTCCTCAAAGAAATCGCCGACATAGCCAAGATAGGCTATACCTATCACCGCATTGTTATTTTCCAGCGTATTCCGAAGGCTTCTAAGCGACGCGTCCGTATCGGCTGAACAGACATTCTGCTTCGCAGTTTGCACCGTCTGCTCTTCCGTTTCTGCCTCTATCTCTATCTTCGCTTCTAATCCCCAATCGGAAAGGGGAGTTATCTCCTCCTCGGAGGCATCAGACTCCTTCTCTGTTACTGCCTGAGCTGTCTTTTCCTTACAGGCGCATGCGGGCATCAGAAGGATCCCGCAGAGCACCAAAGCAAGTATTTTTTTCCTGTTTTTTTCCTTCATACTCCCTCCAATATGACATTATGCTGCATTTTACATCCTTATTTTGTAACTATTCAGAGCCATGCAAAATTGCTTTCTGTTGCCATGCATATGAGAAAATGATCCAGTGGATCATTTTTGAGTTTATGCTTGCATTCAAGCAGAAAAGCAATTTTATATGGCGAAGTAACTACATGAGCAAAACATAAGCTGTGAAACAGCGGTTTTGCGAATGGAGTTCTGAATAGTTACCTTTTTTATCATAACAGATTGAGTTTCGTAATGCCCCCACCGATTGGATAGTTTTTACTTTTAAATTTCCCGGTCTTTGCAGTGTTGTTTACTGTTCCCTCATACTTCTGCATTAAAATACGAACGGAAATTCAAATATATCGCCTGGTGAAAAAGGCGAATCTTCTGATATTGCAGTCACTTCAAAGCTTGCACCGTACCATCCATTAATTCTAATGATTCCCTGAACTACTCCGTCCTCAGATGTATAGTCAAACTCTCCGTTTCCACGATCAGCAAAGCTCCCTCTCGTCTCTCCCAGTCTGAAAATAGAAATGACTGCTTCATCTTCTCCCGCCAGATTCTGTCTGGTAATCAAAGAGCTATACACACTTCCGGTTCCCTGGTTATCGACATAAAGACCATAGTAAGAAGCTTCGGGCATCGTAAAGCTCTCTTCCTTTATCTCTGCAAGCTTGTTTGCAAGAACATATGCCCTGTTTTTGGTGATGTCTTCTAAAAAAGAATTCTGAAGAAGCGGATAAATACTGCCATTCTCATCACTGCTTCCAATACTTAATAAGGTTGCTTCCTCTTTCATTTCAATCCACTGTCTTTGCTCTTCCAAAACCTCTTCCTTAGTCTGCTGATTCGCAGCATCACTGAACCTGTTCCAGAGACTGTTTAATTCTGCATCCCATATGGCAAAGAGCCATTGGGATGATGCATTCATTTCCTCCTGCGTCATTGCCGAGTCTGCCATCGTATTATACTTTTGTTCCAGCTTCTCAATATTGGCAAGCTCCTCCTGTAAAGATGCAGATACCGATACTGCATCCTCAACTTCTGCTCCAATCTCCTCGGAATAGTCATGGAAAAAATCTATTTTCGTCTCATCATCTGATTCCTGAACAGATTCCTCATTTGCCTCATTTAGTTCTTCATTTAGTTCTTCCTTTGACTCTTCCTTTAATTCTTCATTTGCTCCGCTCTCATTCGCTTCTATGCCTGCCAAGGGTTCCTTTTCCTCCTTGACTGCATCAGCTCCTGCTTTCTGTGTGTTGCATCCAATACACAGCAAAGCCAGCGATAACATAGTCATTAGATAAATTCTCAATTTCATTTTCATATAGCGCTTCCCTCTTTTCTCAATGATAACCATTCATAAATACCATAAAACAAAACACCGGGACACTTCCGTAAAGAAATATCCCGGTCTGACAATTCAGTTCAAAATTTCATCGGCACTACTTCACAGCTCTCACACGGAATACACCATCTACGGCCTGCAGTTTCTTGAGAATTTCTTCTGTTGCAGGGCTTTCGATGTCGAACATGGAGTAAGCGACCTCGCCTTTTGACTTATTAATCATGTTTGCGATGTTGATTCCTGCATCTCCGAAGCATGCGGAGAACTTCGTAATCATGTTGGCGATATTCTTATGAAAAATAGCAACCCGGCCTGCCGTCTCGCACACACCCATATCACAGTTCGGATAGTTCACGGAATTCTGGATGTTACCGTTGTTTAAGTATTCCATCATTTCCTTAACAGCCATCTTTGCGCAGTTGTCTTCGGATTCCTCGGTAGAAGCACCTAGGTGAGGGATTACGATGCATCCCTCCTGTCCTGCAGTTGTCGGATTGGGGAAGTCAGATACATACTTACGGATCTTACCATCCTTGATTCCATCTAAAATATCCTGTTCATTGCAGAGCAGATCTCTTGCAAAGTTCAGAATAATAACGCCATCCTTCATCTTGGAAATGGCATCGGCATCGATCATTCCCTTGGTAGAATCCAGTAACGGTACATGAATGGTGATGATGTCACAATTCGAATAGATATCCTCCACATTCAGTACGTGCTTGACATCGCGGCTTAAGTTCCATGCAGCATTTACGGATACATACGGATCATAGCCGTATACTTCCATGCCAAGATGCTTGGCAACGTTTGCAACCTTTACACCGATGGCGCCTAGTCCGATGATACCCAGCTTCTTACCCTGAATTTCCGTACCGGCAAATTTTTTCTTTTCTTTTTCGGCAGCCTTTGCAATATCCGGATTGTTCTTATCGGATAAAACATAGTTCACACCGCCTAAAATATCACGGCTTGCAAGCAGCATACCTGCAATAACAAGTTCCTTAACACCGTTTGCATTTGCACCCGGTGTGTTGAAAACAACGATTCCTTCCTGTGCACAGCGGTCTAACGGAATGTTATTGGTTCCGGCACCTGCTCTTGCGATGCAAAGAAGCTTTTCGTCAAACTGCATATCATGCATGACTGCGGAACGAACCAGAATACCTTCTGCGCGATTCACTTCATCGGTCTTTTCAAAATCACTGGTAAAATCATTTAATCCAACCTGTGCGATCGGATTTAAGCAATAATAATTAAACATGGCTCTCTCCCCAATCTTATAAGTTTTTCGCTTCAAAATCCTTCATAAATTCTACAAGCTTCTCAACGCCCTCGATCGGCATAGCATTATAGATACTTGCACGCATACCACCAACGGTACGGTGTCCCTTTAAGTTTTCAAAACCCGCTTCCTTAGCTTCCTTTACGAACCTGGCATCGAGTTCTTCGGAACCTGTTACGAAAGGTACATTCATCAAAGAACGGTCCTCCTTGCGGACAGTTCCCTTGAACAGCTTGCTCTCGTCCAGATAATCATAGAGAATCTTGGCTTTTTTCTCATTGATCTCCTTCATCTTCTCAAGTCCGCCCATCTTTTTCAGCCACTTAAATACCTTTCCGCAAATATAAATTCCGTAAGCCGGAGGAGTATTGTATAAGGAATCATTATCTGCATGAATTTTATATTTCAGCATCGTCGGTGTTCCCGGTAAGGTATCCTCGGTAATCAGATCCTCACGGATGATCACAATAACCACACCGGCCGGTCCGATATTCTTCTGTACACCACCGTAGATCACACCATACTTGGTAACGTCTACCGGCTCAGACAGAAAACAAGAAGACACATCCGCAACAAGGGTATGCCCCTTGGTATTCGGAAGAGTCTTATACTTCGTTCCGTAAATGGTATTGTTTTCACAAATATATACATAATCCACATCATCAGGGATCGGAAGATCTGAACAATCCGGTATATAAGAAAAGGTCTTATCTGCGGAGGATGCCACTTCAATTGCTTCTCCATAAATCTTGGCCTCCTGATATGCCTTCTTAGCCCACTGACCGGTAACAATATAAGCAGCCTTACGATTCTTCATGAGGTTCATGGGAATCATGGCAAACTGCTGGCTTGCACCACCCTGAAGGAACAGTACCTTATAATTATCCGGAATATTCATCAGTTCACGCAGATCCCTCTCTGCTTCCTTGATGATATGATCATAGGTCTTAGAGCGATGGCTCATTTCCATCACGGACATACCGCTTCCCTGATAATCTAACATCTCATCTGCAGCTTCTTTCAGTACTTCTTCAGGTAAAACTGCGGGACCTGCTGAAAAGTTATACACTCTGGCCACTTTCTTCTCCTCCTGCTCATGTAAAATCTGGTAACTATTCAAAGTCATGCAAATTATGGCCGTATGGACGATGAATGCTTGCATTCAAGCGGACATATGC
>CAVJLN010000034.1:0-29168 GCA_963650485.1 Bacteroidaceae bacterium | reverse complement strand
CCGCCCTTTGACAAGCCGGTTAGCTTTATTAAGCTGTTTGACGCAAAGACACGAATGGCACTGATGCAGGTCATCAAGGATGTGAAGGATAATGCGGTCAGCATAGCGGGATAAAGTTCAGGGAAAATTCATTATGCATTGTGGGAGGAACTAGCAAATGCAACACATTGGGGCGGTTCTACCATTAAGTTTTTCTTAAATATCATAAAATGGATAATTGACTGCTCTCGATAAAAAAGTCTCTTGACAGCAGTAACAGAAGTTATATATTAGTAGTAACAGAGTTCACCATGCCTTTGACCTTCATGCGCAACCCGGTGAGACTTTTTTATCCAATCAAAATTAAAAAGGAGGTCCATAAAACAGGGAGTTTATTTTGTGGATATTGGAAAAGGGACATTTGGAAATAATTAGAAAGTCCCGGTATGGGTTGATTTTTTCACTTAATTGAGTATAATAAAAGTAGGAACAGCAATGTTCTCGATGTAAGAGCATCGTTAAAAGTTGGGCTGCAGATGGAGCAGGATAATTTTCCATTTCATTAGATGTCTTAACTGGGCATCGAGCCTAGCAGCTTGGATAAAGCTGTAGTCCACGTGGGGGACTTAATGATTTCCACGTCGTTATGGGTATCTTAACTGGGTACCGGGGCTGACAACCAGCAGAAAACTCTTTTCAAAAAGAAATTCTTAGGGGAGTGTGGTTAAGCATCACACTCCTCTTTACGTATGAGGTATGGATGGCAACAAAAGCAGATAAGAAAAATGCAATACGACAAGGTATTATAGATTCAGCCGGTATATATAGTCAGAGCCTAGCTGGTAAAACATTTCTATATGTATATGGAGAAGAGTTTTTTGAAGTCTCTTTTCCGATAGATCATTTTCTTCACTTAACAGGAGTGGAGACAAAACTTTCTGCAAAGGACTTCTATAAAAATGCAAAAAAGGCAAAACTTACAAGTAGCCAGTTCTATTTTGATGCAAGGCATCCTTATGCAAATGCAAGAAAGAAGTTGCCCTGCTTAAAGAGATTACCGGGATTCCGTGATTTCTGCAGTCCGGTCTTTCAGCGTAAAGCTGGCAGGTGGAATCAATCAGGGGCTATCGACACTGGTACTGATTGCAAGTGGAATTTATGCAAAGAGCCAGAGGATCAGCGCTCTGGAGATTTCCGTGAACCGTGGAGAACTTTCAAGTGAAGAAGCACTGCTTACCGCAAATCAGTATATCAATGAAATCTCTGCCTCGCAGGGACTGGTATTCCGGCTTGGCATGGTGCTGATTCCGGTAGCAGCACTGCTTGTTTCGTATGTGGTACTTCGGAGAAAATATCACATTGACGAAGCGGAGTATGCAAAGCTGATCCAAAACAAATAAAGGAGTATCCGAATGGAAGACGAAAGGTTATTTCAGATTGGCGATGTGGCCAGAATGTTTCATTTAAGCCCGGGAAGTCTGCGGCATTATGAGCAGGCAGGACTGCTGAAGCCGGAATATATTGATATACAGACGGGGTACCGCTATTACAGTGTGCGTCAGTTTGAAGTGCTGAACACCATTCGTTATTTGCGGGCGCTCGATATGCCGATCCGTCAGATCGAGGACTTTTTAAAGAACCGGGATATTGATGTGATCGAGGATAAGCTGCTTAAGCAGAAGGAATTACTTGTGAAAAAGCAGAGAGAGCTTGTGCTGATTGAGAAGAAGATTGACCACCGCCTGCAGCAGCTTCGGGATGCGATGAGCTCCGAACTGGATGTGATTAAGGTGAAAACGTTCCCAGGCTGCCGCATGGTTGTGGTAAAGGATTCCCTGCGGCCACAATCGTATCTGGACCTGGAATATGCAATCCGGCGCCTGACCGAAAATCAGAAAGAGTCGGTGGTATTTCTTGGTAAGGTGGGCGTTGGAATTTCGAAAGAAAAGCTGATGAAACGTCAGTTTGAGCAGTACGATTCGGTGTTTCTTGTTCTGGATGAGGAAGATCGTTATGAAGGAAGCATTGAAGAGCATCCGGAAGAGAAGTGCGTATCCATCCGCTTCTGCGGCAGCCACAAGGAAGCGGGAGAGCGTTACGAAAAGCTGATGGAATACATGGAGAAGGAAAAGCTGCAGGCAGCGGATTTTTCAAGGGAAATTACGATGATTGATTATGGAATCACCAATAACACGGACAAGTTTGTTACGGAAATCTGCATTCCCGTGAAAGAATTCGGTTGAGTTTCCTGTAGAAATGTGTTATATTAGCGCATGAATTGAATACCAAGTATTCAGGTGTCGGAGCAATGTGTGACGATTTTCGTCGTAATAGCAATGCGCGTTGGCTCCGGTGAAAAGGGAAACAGGTGCAAATCCTGTACGAACTCGTCACCGTAATTAGGGAGTAGAAGCCGAGATATCACTGGGAAACTGGGAAGATGGCGGATGCGATGATCTTTAAGCCGGGAGACCTGCCTGACTGCTGTACAGAAACGATTGTTTCAGACCACGAGTAAAAAGGTTGTACGTGATGCGGACCGTTGGGAATGCTGCAGATTTTGCAAAATTCCGGATGGTTACGTTTTCTTTGTGTACAAACCCTTTACCTGTTATAGGAAAGGGTTTTATTTGTTTTGCAACACTTTATTTACGGCATAAACTCCCGTTTCTTGGCAGCTTACTTTGTAATCAAAAAACGCAGGAAACTTGCAGAAATGAGGAGAATGTATGAAAAACAAAATCGTAGCAGTACTTATGGCATCGGTACTTGGTGTATGTACGCTTGCCGGATGTGGAAGCAGCAACACACAGGAAACCACAGCAGAAGAAACCACACAGACCGAAGAAACAACCGAAGACGCAGCAGCTTCTGAAACCGAAGAAGCTACAGAGGAAGAGACAGATGCAGCAGAGAGTGAGGATGCAGACAAAATGGCAGCAGACAATGTAGCGGCATTGATTGATGCCATTTATGTTCAGGAAAGAACCGAAAACACGGATCAGCAGTGTGCAGACGCAAAGGCTGCATGGGATGCATTAACAGACGCACAGAAGGAACTGGTAGAGGGTGAAAATGCAGATCCGGATTATTTCGGAAAAGATACCGGAGATGCCTCCAAGGATGATGCACGTAATCAGGATGAAATCGGTGAAAATGAAATTCTGGTAGTAAGCTTTGGTACTTCCTTTAACAACAGCCGTGTGGCTGATATTAAGGGAATCGAAGATGCCCTGCAGGCCGCTTATCCGGACTGGTCTGTAAGAAGAGCATTTACTGCGCAGATTATTATTAACCATGTACAGGCCCGTGACGGTGAAATGATTGATAATGTGAACCAGGCACTGGAGCGTGCCGTTACGAACGGTGTTAAGAACCTGATTGTACAGCCGACACACTTAATGCATGGTGCAGAGTACGATGAATTGATCGGAGAACTGGATAACTACAAGGAGCAGTTCGAATCCGTTCAGGTTGCAGAGCCGTTACTTGGTGAAGTAGGGGGAGATGCAACGGTAATTAATGCAGATAAGAAGGCTGTTGCTGAAATCCTTACCGCAGAAGCAGTAAAGACCGCAGGCTATGACAGTCAGGATGCGGCAAAGGAAGACGGTACTGCATTTGTATTTATGGGACATGGAACCTCTCATGCAGCAAAGGTATCCTACAGTCAGATGCAGACACAGATGCAGGAGCTTGGTTATGATAACGTATTTATCGGTACGGTAGAAGGAGAACCGGAAGAAACCGCATGTGAAGCAGTCATTGATGCGGTAGCAGAAGCAGGATATACCAAGGTCGTTCTTCGTCCGTTAATGGTTGTTGCCGGAGACCATGCAAACAATGACATGGCAGGAGAGGATGAGGATTCCTGGTTAAGCATGTTCAAGGCTTCCGGTAAGTTTGACAGTGTGGATACCCAGATCGCAGGTCTTGGTGAAATTGAAGGAATCCAGCAGATTTATGTAGAGCATACGGCAGATGTCATGAATCAGTAGAAATAATGGACAGGTAATAGAGGTAAATGATGAGTAAGATAAAAACTTATTGTTGGATCGGTGTATTGATTGCAGGCATGGCTCTTATGAGTGCCTGCGCCGGAAATACAGAGGATAAGCAGCAGGAGGCGTCTGTTATAGAGGCATCTCCTGCAGCAGAGGAAGCAACAGAAGAAACGGAAGTGAGTGAAGCAGTGACAGAGGGTCAGGAAGACACGGCAGAAACTGCACAAGCAGCACTTCCCGATGGCGTTTACAATGCGGAATTTTCTACGGACAGTTCTATGTTCCATGTGAGTGAGGCCTGTGATGGAAAGGGGGTTCTGACGGTAGAGAATGGACAGATGACCATTCATGTATCTCTGGCATCTAAGAAAATCCTCAATCTTTATCCGGGACTTGCAGAGGATGCGCAGAAGGATGGTGCGCAGCTCTTAGAGCCGACAGTGGATGAGGTAACCTACAGTGATGGCATGACGGATGAGGTGCATGGATTTGATATTCCGGTTCCGGCATTGGAGGAAGAATTTGATGTTGCCCTGATTGGGGCCAAGGGCAAGTGGTATGATCACAAGGTCTGTGTATCGAACCCTGTAGCTGTGACAGAGGAACAGAACGCAGAAGCTGTTTCGGAGGAAGCAGGCCTTTCCGATCTTACGGATGGAAGCTATTCTGTAGAGCTTACCCTGGAGGGGGGAAGCGGACGATCAGGCATTGCCTCTCCGGCAACGATTACGATAAAAGATCAGAAGGTGACGGCTTCTATAGAATGGAGCAGCCCGAACTATGATTATATGCTGGTAGACGGCGAGAAGTATCTTCCGGTAAATACCGAAGGTGATTCGGTATTTGAAATTCCCGTAGCTGCTTTTGATGAGCCCCTGACGGTAATCGGAGATACTGTGGCAATGAGTAAGCCGCATGAGGTCGAGTATACCCTGACATTCCATTCCAATACGATCAGGGCACTCGATTAAGAGGAACAATCTATGAGAAAAAGAAGAAAGAAAACAATCGTATCCGGTTTGTTTTTGCTGGGACTGCTTGGGCTTGTGGGCTGTGGCAGTCCTTCTTCTGATTCTGCTCCAGTCGATGGAACGCTGGAGGTATCTGCTTTGGAAAGCACGAATGAGGCAGAATCAGGAGAACTGGTTTATGAGGGCAGCATGGAACTGCAGTATGCAGAGAATTTTTCCGTGGATTACTATGAGGGCGGTTGCCGGATGCTGAAGACGATGGATGAAACGCAGATTCTTGTTGTACCGGAGGGAAAAGAGATACCGGAAAATCTCTCGGAAGATGTCATCGTCATGAAGCAGCCCATCCGGAAGCTGTATCTGGTATCGTCTGCGGTGATGGATATGTTTGCAAAGCTGGATGCCCTCGATACGGTACGATTTTCCGGGCAGAAGGAAGAAAACTGGTATGTAGAGGAAGCCAGAGAAGCGATGGAGCGGGGCGATATTCTGTATGCCGGAAAGTACAGTAAGCCGGACTATGAGACGATTGTTTCGGAAAACTGTTCCCTTGCCATTGAAAACCGGATGATTACGCATACGCCCGAGGTGATTGAAATGCTGAATGACTTCGGGATTCCGGTGATGATTGAGTATTCCAGCTACGAATCCCATCCGCTTGGCAGGGTGGAATGGATTAAATTCTTCGGTGCCATGGTGGGAAAGGAAGCAGAGGCAGAGAGGATCTTTGCAGAGCAGACGGACATCCTGGAGGAAGTGACCTCGGATGAAAAGACCAATCAGACTGTGGCATTTTTCTTTATTACCTCAAACGGGCTGGTGCAGATCCGGCAAAGCTCCGATTATATCCCGAAAATGATTGAACTTGCGGGCGGCAGATATATTTTTGAGGATATGGGAGAAGAAAGCGGACGTTCCACCATGAATATTCAGGTGGAGGAGTTTTATCAGGGTGCGAAGGATGCAGATTTTCTTGTTTATAACAGTACGATTGACGGCGGTGTGGATACGATTGCCCAGCTTCTTGAAAAATGTCCGGTTTTGGAGGATTTTAAAGCGGTACAGGAGGGAAATGTATTCTGTACGACCAATGATTACTATCAGCAGTCGATGTCTGTGGGCGGTCTGATGAAGGATTTTCATACCATGCTCCTTCGGGAGGATGATACGCAGATGAAGTATCTTTTCCGGCTGGAATAGGGAGGAAGTATATGCAGCATAACCGAACATTAAGAGTGATCACGGCATTCCTTTTACTGACAGCAGGGATTATTCTGTTCCTGATTCTGAATGTCTGTATCGGAACGGTATCCATTCCGCTTAAGGATATTTTGTCTTCCATCCGGGGGCAGGAGGTATTGAATGCGAGAATCCTGTGGGACATCCGGCTGCCGCGGACGCTGGCCGCATTAATCCTTGGAGGGGCGCTTGCCCTTGCCGGATATTTATTACAGACCTTTTTTCATAATCCGATTGCCGGGCCTTTTGTACTGGGTATCTCGTCCGGAGCGAAAATGATGGTGGCTCTTTTTATGGTGTTCTTAATGGGACGCTCCATAAGAGTGACTTCCTTTACGATGATTCTGGCAGCGTTTCTTGGTGCCATGATCTGTATGGGCTTTGTTCTGCTGATGGCCCGCCGGGTAAACCGGATGTCGATGCTGGTGGTAAGCGGTGTGATGGTTGGTTATATCTGTTCGGCCATTACCGAATTTGTCGTGACCTTTGCGGAGGATGCGGAGATTGTGAATCTGCATAACTGGTCACGGGGGAGCTTTTCCGGAATGAACTGGAATCAGGTGAGGGTGATGGCAGTGGTGGTTTTCCTTACCTGCATCTGTATCTTTTTGCTGGCTAAGCCCTTAGGTGCCTATCAGATGGGAGAGGGCTATGCGCAGAATCTGGGGGTGAATGTGCGGCTTTTACGGATTGCACTGGTGGTTCTGTCCAGTGTCCTTTCGGCATGCATTGTGGCGTTTGCAGGACCGATTTCTTTTGTGGGAATTGCAGTGCCGCACCTTGTAAAGCAGCTTCTTGGAACGGCGAAGCCGATGCTGATGATCCCGGCCTGCTTTCTTGGAGGAGGGGTATTCTGTTTATTCTGTGATCTTCTTGCACGGATGGTTCTTGCACCGACTGAATTGAGTATCAGCACGGTAACGGCGATCTTCGGAGTACCCGTTGTCTTATGGGTGATGGCTCGCAGGAACAAGGAGAGGATGGACGCATGAAGGATTATTTCCGCACAATAAAAATGGCAGTGGGCTATAACGGAAAGCCACTGATGGAGCAGATCGAAATCGGACTTTCGAAGGGAGAAATCCTGACATTGATTGGCCCGAACGGTTCCGGCAAATCGACCATCCTCAAAAGCATTGCAGGACAGCTGGCACTGCTTGGTGGTACCATCATGCTGGGAAGCAGTCATCTGGAGGAAATGTCATTATCCAAAAGGGCACAGACGATGGCAGTGCTGCTGACGGAGCGTCTGCGAACGGAAATGATGACCTGTGAGGATGTGGTGGCAACCGGGAGATACCCTTATACCGGGCGGTTCGGCCTTCTTTCAAAAAAGGATCGGGAGGCCGTAGCGGAGGCCATGAAGCTGGTGCATGTAGAGGAGTTTAAGGAACAGGATTTTACCCGGATCAGTGATGGACAAAGACAGCGGATCATGCTGGCACGTGCGATCTGTCAGGAGCCGGAAATTCTGATACTGGATGAGCCGACGTCATATCTGGATGTGAAGTATAAGCTGGAATTTTTGTCGGTGTTACAGGAAATGAAACGGAAGAAAAAGCTGACCGTGATGATGTCCCTGCATGAGATCGAGCTGGCAGAGCTTATTTCCGATCAGATTCTGTGCATCCGGGATCACCGGGTAGACCGGATGGGAACCCCGGACGAGGTGCTTACCGAAGGATATATTGCGAGGCTATTCGATATAACAGCGGGAAGCTATGAGGAAACAACCGGAAATGTGGAGCTTCCTTCACCACAGGGAGAGCCGGAGGTCTTCGTGATTGCAGGAGGCGGAAGCGGCAAGGCTGCATACCGGAAGCTGCAGCGAGAGGGGACGCCGTTTGCAGCCGGCATCCTGTTTCAGAATGACATGGATTATCCGACCGCAAAGGCACTTGCCGGAAGGGTGATTGCAGCGAAAGCTTTTGAGCCGGTTTCCAAAGAGACCCTGCAGGAAGCGAAAGATATTCTGAGGAACTGCAAAAAATTGATCTGCTGCCGGAAAAGCTTTGGGAGCCTCGAGAAGGAGAACGAAGAACTGCTGAGCTGGGCGCAGGAGAACGGGATCGAAGTTGAGCTTCAGAATGCGAGGATAAACAGATGGCAAAGGTAATTATGATACAGGGAACTATGTCGAATGCAGGCAAGAGCTTTCTGGCAGCCGGACTGTGCCGGATTTTTAAGCAGGACGGATGGCGTGTGGCTCCTTTTAAATCGCAGAATATGGCACTCAATTCCTTTATTACGAAGGAAGGGCTGGAAATGGGAAGGGCACAGGTCATGCAGGCAGAAGCGGCAGGGATTGATCCGGAGGTATGCATGAATCCGATTCTGCTCAAGCCCACGAATCATACCGGCTCTCAGGTCATTGTCAATGGGGAAGTGATCGGCAACATGAGCGCACGGGATTATTTTGCTTACAAAAAGCAGCTGATTCCGGACATTCGGAAGGCGTTTCGGCGGTTGGAGGAATATGCGGATATTATTGTGATTGAGGGCGCAGGAAGCCCGGCAGAAATCAACCTGAAAGAAAACGATATTGTGAATATGGGACTTGCACATATGGTGGATGCTCCGGTGCTTTTAGTCGGGGACATTGACCGCGGCGGCGTGTTTGCGCAACTTCTGGGAACGCTGATGCTTTTAACGCAAGAGGAAAAAAACCGGGTGAAGGGGCTCATTATTAATAAATTCCGGGGAGATCAGTCGATTCTCGATCCGGGAATTACCATGCTCGAAGAAAGGGGCGGCGTTCCGGTTACGGGTGTGATTCCCTATATGGAGCTGGCGCTTGAGGATGAGGACAGCCTTACCGAACGCTTTGACCGTAAAAAGGAAGGGTTGATTGACATTGCGGTCATTCATTATCCGAGAATATCCAACTTTACGGATTTCAATGTTTTCGAGCAGCTTCCGGAGGTGACGGTGCGTTATGTGACCTCGATCAGTGAGCTGCAGCATCCGGATTTTATTTTTCTTCCGGGCAGCAAAAATACGATGGGCGATCTGAAATGGATGCGGCAGAATGGTCTGGAAGCTGCGGTGAAAAGATTAGCAGGAGAGATTCCGGTATTCGGAATCTGCGGAGGCTATCAGATGTTAGGAGAAACAATAGCAGATCCCGAGGGCGTGGAAGAGGGTGGTTTCATCCGGGGAATGGAGCTTTTGCCGGTAACGACTGTATTACAGAAGGAAAAGCGGCGCTGCCAGACCGAAGGCAGTGTAGGACAGATAGCAGGACCGTTACAGGGAATGTCCGGAAAAGCTTTCCGGGGCTATGAAATTCATATGGGAAAGACGTTGGCGAAAGGAGAGACAGGCGAGGAATGGTCGGAAAATCAGCCGGTGATCCGGACAGGAGTCAATCCCAACGTTTATGGTTCTTATGTGCATGGATTGTTCGATCAGGCGCAGATTGCAGGAGAGGTTGTACAGGCTCTTGCCAGGAAAAAGGGCATTTCCCTGCAGGACGGTCAGATGGAGGACTATCAGAGCTTTAAGGAAAAGCAGTATGACAAGCTGGCAGATACCTTGCGGCTTTACTTAAATATGGAGGAAATTTATGGAATGCTTCGGGATGCCGGTATTTAAGGAATATACCAGGGAGGAACTAAAGCAGATCAAAATAGAGGCACCGGAGGAACTTGTGCGTAAGAAGGTGCAGCAGAACTGGGATCAGGTTGCCAAGCCATTAGACGGTATGGGACGGTTTGAGGCACTTACCGCGCAGATCGGAGCGATTCTCGGGACGGAGGAGCTTAACCTTTCGAAAAAGGCGGTGCTGATCTTCTGTGCCGATAACGGGATTGTGGAAGAGGGGGTAAGCCAGAGCGGACAGGAGATTACGACCGCGGTTGTGCAGGCCATGGGGCGGAACGAATCTTCAGTTGGTAGAATGAGCAGGAAAGCCGGAGCCGTGACGATTCCGGTGGATATCGGAATGAGCCATAAGGACTTCATTCCGGGAGTGCGGAATGAGAAGCTCCGGTGCGGAACGCGGAATTTCCGGAAGGAGCCTGCCATGACGGAGGAAGAGACCGTGAAGGCGATTGCGACAGGCATAAGGCTGGTACGGGAATGTAAGAGGGACGGCTATACGCTTCTGGCAGCCGGGGAAATGGGAATCGGAAACACGACAACAAGCAGTGCCGTAGCTGCCGCATTGTTGCGGTGTGATCCCATACTTGTCACCGGAAAGGGAGCCGGTTTAAGTGAGGAAGGACTCTTGCGTAAGCAGCAGTTGATTACGGAAGCAATCCGGAGCTATGATTTGTATGAGGCAGATCCTTTTGCGGTTTTAAGAACCGTCGGAGGCTTTGACCTTGCAGGACTTGTCGGAATGTGCGTGGGAGGTGCGCTCTTTCAGCTTCCCATTGTCTTAGACGGGATGATCAGTATGGTGGCAGCCCTCTGTGCAGAACGCCTTTTTCCGGGGACGAGGGAGTATCTGCTTCCTTCCCATAAGGGAAAGGAACCTGCTGTGGAGTTACTGATGAAGGAGCTGCAGATGGAGCCGGTGATCGACGGGAAAATGGCGCTTGGAGAAGGAACGGGAGCGGTCATGCTCTTCGCACTTCTGGATGTGGCACTGCAGTTGTATGAGGCCGGAACCACCTTTTCCGGGATGCAGATTGCAGCATATGAGAGGTTTACATAAAACTATGGTAGTTTTAGTCACAGGTGGCAGCGGAAGCGGAAAGTCCGCTTTTGCGGAAGAATATCTGATGCGTTTATCCACGCAGGCAGAAACAAAATATTATATTGCAACCATGCAGCCGTTTGGGGAAGAAAGCCTTGCCAAAATCAGACGTCATCAAAGGCTTCGTGCCGGGAAAGGCTTTACGACGATTGAACAGCCAAGGGATCTTGCGAAAGCAGTCCGAAAAATGGACGGGTTATCGAACCAGTTTCATGAGAAAGCTGCACAACTCAGTCAACAGGGTGCTCCCGTACCGTTCCGACAGAATGTGGCACTCCTGGAATGTATGTCCAATCTGGTTGCGAATGAAATGTTTGCAGAAAACGAAATCCGGTTAAGGGATGAGGTGACAGCACAGCTTCTTGATGGAATAGAAGCACTGAGCCGCCAGCTTGAGCATCTGCTTATCGTAACAAACAATGTATTTGAGGATGGCATTTCCTATGAAGAAACGACTGCGGAATATATCGAAGCGATGGGGCAGGTCAATGAAAGACTGGCGGCTATGGCCGATACCGTGATTGAGGTTGTAGCCGGCATTCCGGTTGTCTGGAAAGGAACGTTATGATGAAACTGTTTAAAGCGCTTGTCATTTCTTTTTCCATGTATTCGGGGATTCCGATGCCGCAGTTTGAGTGGAAAGAGGAAGACATGAAATATATGTTATGCTTTTTCCCATGGATCGGGGTGGCGATCGGATTTGGCATTGCTCTTTGGTCTATGTTATGTAAACATATTGGACTGGGAACGCTATGCTATATGATGGGAGGGGCAGCCATTCCATTGCTCATTACCGGCGGTTTTCATGTGGATGGCTTTATGGATACGATGGATGCATTTCATTCGTATCAGCCGAAGGAGAAGAAGCTGGAAATACTGAAGGATTCCCATATCGGAGCATTTTCGGTGATTATGCTGGCGCTCTACGGACTGATTTATCTGGGCGCATTCTCGGAGATCCAAAAGGAGAGTGGACTTTGGATTGTGTGTGCCGGATTTGTACTGTCGAGGGTATTGAGCGGCATTGCAGTGGTGACCTTCCGTTCTGCGAAAAGTGACGGTCTGCTTTACCTGTTTGCAAGCAGGGCACAGAAGAGGATTGTGAAAGCCTCCCTTTATGTACAGGGAGTCCTGTGTATCGCATTCATGCTGTGGAAGTCGTTTTTGCCGGGAGGAGCAGCGGTACTTGCAGCGCTTTTGACATTCGCCTATTACCGTTACCGGACGAAAAAGGAGCTTGGTGGAATTACCGGGGATACCGCAGGATGGTTTGTATTGCTGTGTGAAGCAGTGGAGATGATTGCGGTGGCTGTAGTGGGTAAGCTGCTATATTAGGATAGAGCATAAGTTTTAAGGACATAGGGATACCGTGTTATTTGGATTGTATATCAGATGCATAGAAAAAGTTTCAGGAAACATTTTGTGAGTATATAGTTTAATCCGTAAATATGTCATAAGAGGAAAATCATGAAATTAATTATAGGTGGTTTAGCACAGGGAAAATTACATTATGTCCTGCAAAAGGAAGGAAAAAAGCAGTGTATGATCTTTGACGGTGTACTTCCGGAAGAGGAACAGATACAGGAAGCATGGACAGAAGCAGGAAGTAAAGAAAAGCTGCTCCTTATCAATCACTTCCATCATGTCGTGAAGCGGGAATTGGCAGAAGAAAGAACCCCGGAGGAACTGGAAGCGTATGTGATGGAGTTTGTAGAGAAGCATCCGGAGGTTATCCTGATTTGTGATGAAATCGGTAACGGAATCGTTCCGGTGGATGCGTTTGAAAGAGCCTACCGGGAGCAGACCGGAAGAATTCTGATCCGGCTTGCACAAAAGGCAGATGAGGTGGTGCGTGTATTATGCGGAATCGGTCAGAGAATCAAATAGAGCTTTATCTGATCCGGCACGGAGCGACGAAAGCCAATCGTGAGCACCGGTATCTGGGAAGGACGGAAGAGCCGTTAAGCGAAGAAGGACGGGAGGCGTTAAAGGCGTTTCAAAGGAAGGGGCTCTATCCCGATCCGGCATCCTTACAAGCTTTATTTGTCAGTCCCATGGAACGGTGCCGGGAAACGGCAGAGCTTTTGTTTGGGGACTGTGAGCAGCATGTGATTCCGGAATTCCGGGAGATGGATTTTGGACTCTTTGAAGGAAAGAATTATCAGGACTTACAGGGAAATGCCCGGTATCAGGCGTGGATGGACAGCAACGGAACACTCCCGTTTCCCGAAGGAGAAAGCCGGAAGGACTTTCTTGCACGATGCAAGCAAGGCTTTGAGGTAATGCTCCGGATTGTAACTGAGGAAATTATCAGTAGAAATGAAGAACAGCAAAATGAAGCAAAGCAGAAAAAGGAAGATGAGAGTCTGAGAATCGCTGCCGTAGTTCACGGGGGAACGATTATGGCAGTGTGCAGCAGCTTTACAGACGGTGAGTACTTTGACTTCCAGATTGGAAACGGAGAGGGATACCGCTGCAAAGTAACCGTCGGACAGTCATCCGGTGAGATTTATATGGATGAGTTATGTAAATTAGTTATGTAAACTATATAGAGATAATGAATGATGAAATAATGAGTAATCATAATGCAGCATTTCAGGCATGCTGATTCATAAGCTTTTATAAGCTGCTGGCAGTACAGAATGGCTGAATGTTATATCATATGGGAGAATACGATATTGAAATATCATATGACAGCGTTCCTTCTGGGATTCCTTCTGGATCTTCTGCTGGGAGATCCTTACTGGCTGCCGCATCCGATCAGGCTGATCGGCAATCTGATTGCGGCATTTGAGCGAAAGCTGCTGGGGAATCCGGAAGAAAGCGAAAGAAATGACCATAGAGAATTTCATAGAGGAATTGTGCTGGTTGTACTGGTGCTTCTTAGTGTAATCGTGGTGAGTGCAGTTCTTTTGTTCGGTGGTTATGCCCTGCATCCTTACATAGGCCTAGGGCTGGAAATCATCATGACCTATCAGATTCTGGCAACGAAATGCCTGAAAGTTGAGAGTATGAAGGTTTATGCCTGTTTAAAGAGGGGAGAGCTTCCGGCAGCGAGAAAGGCGGTATCCATGATTGTCGGAAGAGATACGGACGTACTCGATGAAACAGGAGTTGCCAGGGCGGCCATAGAAACGGTAGCGGAGAACACCTCGGATGGTGTGATTGCACCGATGCTGTATCTGGCACTGGGCGGCCCGGTGCTGGGATTCTTTTATAAGGCCGTGAATACGATGGATTCCATGGTGGGCTATAAGAATGACCGTTATCTCTATTTTGGAAGGGCGGCGGCGAAGGTGGATGATGTGGTGAACTATATTCCTGCCAGAATCAGTGCTTATCTGATGATTCTTTCCGCTTTTATCAGTGGAAGAGCATATGACGGAAAAAGGGCGTTTCTGGTTCACCGGAGGGATCGTAGGAATCATGCAAGTCCGAATTCTGCGCAGACGGAATCGGCCTGTGCGGGAGCACTTGGAATCCGGCTTGCCGGAGATGCCAGTTATTTTGGCAAAATCGTGAAAAAGCCCTATATCGGAGATGAGGTGAGAAAGGTGGAAATCGAGGATATCAAACGGATCAATCACCTGATGTATCTTACTGCCTGGATTTGTGAGCTTTTGTGCATAGGGTTGATGGGAGTTACCTATTTACTTTGGGTAAGATAGAAGCACGCAGTATTTCAAAATACCGGCTGTAGCTGTCTGGAAGAATGGCAGGTACAGGTGACAGATAAGCTGGAAGAAACAGAAAGGAGCCGGAAAGACACGATGCAAAACAAAGCAATACACGGTGGAGACATCTACCGGAATCAGGTCAGGCTTGATTTCTCGGTCAATGTAAATCCGCTCGGAATGCCGGACGGAGTGGAAGAAGCGTTGCATGAGGCAGTCAGCAGCGTGCAGGAATATCCGGATATGGAGGTCCTGGCACTGAAAGAAAGCCTTGCAAAGAAGCTTGCTGTTCCTAAAGAAAATCTACTCTTTGGAAACGGGGCTTCGGAGCTTCTGATGGCAGTTGTGCATGCCCTGCATCCGACGAAAATCATGATTCCCTCTCCGTCCTTTTATGGCTATCAGCATGCGGCAAAGGCAGCGGGAAGCAAAGTAATTCCATTTATGCTAAGGGAAGAGAACGGGTTTTTGTTAACAGAGGAGCTATTTACTGTATTGGAACAGGAAAGACCGGAGCTTCTTATTCTGGCAAATCCCAACAACCCGACCGGGGTGCTTGCTTCAAAGGAGTATTTGAAGCAGCTCCTTCCAATATGCAGGGAAACCAATACCTGGCTGTTACTGGATGAATGCTTTATCGAATTTTGTGAAGGACAGGATTCCATGCTTTCTGAAATTGGGAAAGAGGACCGGCTGCTTTTGCTGCGGGCTTTTACGAAGAGCTATGCCATTCCGGGAGTACGGCTTGGCTATCTGATTGGCAGTGCAGAAGAATTTCTCACAAAGATCCGGGAGCAGCTTCCGGAGTGGAACCTGTCGGTTTTTGCCCAAAAGGCGGGACAGGAGTGCCTTTCAGCGGAAAATGCAGCGTATCTTACAGAGACAGTCCGCTATGTGAAAAAGGAGCGGCAGTTCCTTACAGATGAACTACGGAAAATGGGAATCCGGGTATTTCCGGGAGAAGCGAACTTCCTCCTGCTTTACTGTGAGGAGAAACTGTATGAGAAATTATTGCGGTCGGGAATTCTGATCCGGGACTGCTCGAACTTCGAGGGATTATCCAAGGGGTATTACCGCATTGCCGTGAAGCGTCATAAAGAAAATCTGCTATTGCTGGAAGCAATAAAGGAGTGTTTAAAACCGTGATTGAGCATTTATTACCGGAACAGATTGAACAAAGAAGCTTTGAAATCATAGATGGAGAGCTTAAAAAGCGCGGAATTGTGCTGCCAAAAGAGCAGGAACGGATTACGAAAAGAGTCATCCATACGACAGCAGACTTTGAATACACGGAGACCCTGACCTTTTCGGAGGGAGCGGCAGGGATTGCCCGGGAGCTTCTGAAACAGGGAGCCGATATTGTAACGGATACGAATATGGCGCTTTCCGGAATCAACAAGAGGTCACTGGCCGGACTGGGTGGAGAGGTACATTGCTATATGGCAGATGAAACCGTTGCAAGGCTTGCCAGAGAGCGTGGAACGACGCGTGCAGCCGTCAGCATGGAAATGGCGTCCAGAATTCAAAAGCCGGTGATCTTTGCCGTAGGAAATGCACCGACAGCGCTCATTCAGATCTATGAAATGATGCAGAGCAGTGACTGGCGTCCGGCGTTTGTGATCGGTGTTCCGGTGGGCTTTGTGAATGTGGAAGCTGCGAAGGAGCTTATTTTGCAGACCGATGTTCCTTTTATTATTAACCGGGGCAGAAAGGGCGGCAGCAATGTAGCCGCTGCAATCTGCAACGCTCTGATTTATGAACTCACAAGAAGCAGATCATGAAGGGATTGGCTGAATGGTTACATATGATTAAGGATAAAGATATGAGATACGGTTTTACGACAGGAAGCTGTGCCGCAGCCGCCGCCAAGGCAGCCGCCTATATGCTTCTTTCCGGAATGGAAAAAACAGAAATTACCATTGAAACGCCCAAAGGAATTCCTTACACTGCGCAGATTATCGATATTCAGAGAAAAGAGCGTGCCGTTACCTGTGCGGTCATAAAGGATGGAGGGGACGATCCCGATGTCACAACCGGTTCCTGGATTGTTGCCAGGGTAACGTTTCATGAGGAACAGACAGATTCTGGCGAAAAGGGGACACAGGCAGAGGTTCTTATTGACGGTGGAACGGGTGTCGGGAGAGTGACGAAGCCGGGACTCGACCAGCCGGTAGGAAATGCGGCGATCAATCATGTGCCGCGGGAGATGATTACGAAGGAAGTACTGGAGGTATGCCATCTTCTGGATTATCAGGGAATTCTGCAGATTGAAATATCCGTGCCGGGAGGAGAGGAGCTTGCACAGCAGACCTTTAATCCGCGCCTTGGCATTGTCGGCGGCATTTCCATTCTGGGAACCAGCGGAATTGTAGAGCCGATGAGTAATCAGGCGATATTGGATACGATCCGTGTCGAGCTCAGCCAGCGGAAAGCGGAAGGGTATGATTATGTGGCGGTTTCTCCCGGAAATTACGGACTGGATTATATGAAAAGGGTCTATCACTATGACCTGAACCGGAGTGTGAAATGCAGTAACTTTATCGGACAGACGATTGACATGGCAGTGGAGCTTGGCTTTCAGAAGATGCTTTTAACCGGTCATATCGGAAAGCTGATTAAGGTGGCGGGCGGCATCATGAATACCCATTCCAAGGAAGGGGACTGCCGGATGGAGCTGTTGACTGCTTTGGCGGTAAAAACCGGCGCAGAGCTTTTGACGGCACAGCAGCTTTTAACCTGTGTCACAACCGAAGAAGCTGTAAGAATCCTTGAGTCGTGCGGCAAAAGAGCACCGGTCATGGAGGCGGCAATGGAGCGGATTTTTTATTATCTGAATAAGCGTGCCGGGGGAAAAATGCAGGTCGAATGCCTCATGTATGCGAACGAATTCGGAGAGCTGGCAAAGAGTGAGGGAGTGGAAGAATGGTTTACTTTGTTGGAGCAGGAACAGGAGCAGCGGATTTAATTACGGTACGGGGCATGCAGCTTTTGGAAAAAGCAGATGTTATTATCTATGCAGGCTCTCTTGTGAATCCGGAGCTTTTACAATATGCAAAAAAGGATTGTGAAATCCATAACAGTGCCAGGCTGACGCTTCCGGAGGTCCTTGCGATTATGGATGAGGCAGAAAAGGCTGGAAAAGTAATCGTGCGGCTGCATACCGGAGACCCCAGCATTTACGGGGCAGTGCGTGAGCAGATGGATGCGCTGGAGGAAAAGGGAATTGCCTATGAAAGCTGTCCGGGCGTGAGTGCCTGCTTCGGAGCGGCTGCATCGTTAAATCTGGAATACACCCTGCCGGATATTTCCCAGACACTGATCATCACCCGGATGGAAGGAAAGACCGGTGTGCCCGAAAAGGAACAGCTCGAGGGGCTTGCCGCACATCAGGCATCCATGGCGATTTACTTAAGTGCCGGGATGCTGGAAGAGCTGAGCCGGCGGTTAATCAGAGGCGGATACCGGAGGGAAACACCGGCAGCTCTTGTCTATAAAGCAACCTGGCCGGAAGAGCAGGCTTATGTCTGCACGGTGGAAACGTTACCGGCTGTTGCAAAGGAGCACGGAATCTATAAGACGGCACTGGTGCTTGTCGGGGATGTGATTGCGCATCAGCATTACCGGAAATCCAGACTCTATGCACCGGATTTTTCAACAGAGTTCCGGAAAGCAAAGGAAACAGAAGAATGAAGGTAAGTATCATCAGCTTTACTTTAAATGGAATCGAACTGTCCTTAAAAATTAAAAAAGCATTTTCCGGGGAGGCAGAGGGGGAGCTTTGCCTTTATACGAAGTGTTCCCATGCAGAAAAGAGCCTTACAGAAAAGAACATTGCAGAGAAGAACTTTACAGAAAAGAACATTGCAGAAAAAAAACTTGCAGGAAGAGGAATTTCTTATGTGGAACAGCCGCTTACCGATTGGACCGGTGAGCAGATGAAGGAGCATCGGAGCCTTCTTTTTATTGGAGCCTGCGGAATTGCGGTTCGGGCTATCGCCCCGTTTCTTACAGACAAATTAAATGATGCACCGGTGCTTGTAATGGATGAACAGGGTCGTTTTGTGATACCTGTTCTGGCAGGGCATGTGGGAGGTGCCAATGAACTGGCGCTTTCCCTTGCAGAGCACATGGGAAGTACCCCGGTGATCACAACGGCGACTGACTTAAATCACTGCTTCGCGGTCGATCTGTTTGCCGGACGGAATGCGTTACACATTGTCAATAAGGATGGCATTGCCAAGGTGTCCTCCCGTATTCTTGCAGGAGAAGAGGTGACGATGGCAGTGGAAGAGGGGCATTTGGAGGAAGGAAGAGTCTGGCTTCCAGGAGAAAGTAAGCTCCCTGGAAGAATTCATATACCGGATGGAATCCGGCTTGTTCCCTGTATTTCTGAATTTCATACAGATGCTCCGGTTACAACGACAGAAGTTTCCGAAGACATTCCTGTTGCATCGACAGAATTAACGATGAATGTTCTGGATGTGACGACAGAATCAGCTGCGGATGTTTTAATTGCGCCGGCATCATACGGAAAGGGGCGTCTCCTTACCCTGCGTCCTAAGGAGTATGTTATCGGAATCGGCTGTAAGAGGGGAAAGGCGGCAGAGCAGATTGATTCGTTTGTGCACAGAGTTCTTAAGGAAAGTGGCATTTCCATGGAGCAGGTGGCAGCCTTTGCCTCAATTGACCGGAAAAAGGATGAGGAAGGAATTCTCCGGATGAGCAGCCATTATGGCATTCCCTTTGTCACCTGTTCGGCGGAGGAATTACAGCAGGTGGAAGGAAATTTCCATGTATCGGAGTTTGTGAAATGTCAGGTGGGAGTTGATAATGTCTGTGAGCGGGCGGCCTTACGGGTTAGCGGCCCGGATGGAATACTCATCACGGGTAAGCAGGCAGAGGATGGAATTACCGCAGCGATTGCAAAACGAAGATGGAGCGTATCTTTTGATGAAAAATAGAATTTATATCGTAGGAATGGGTCCCGGAAAAGAGGAAATGATGACCGGAGAGGCCCTTAAGGCATTGGAAGAGGCAGAGGTCATTATCGGCTATCCGGTTTATATTCATCTGCTTGGTGAACGGTTCAGGGAAAAGGAACTGCTGTCAACGCCGATGAGGCAGGAGGAAGAACGCTGCCGGATGTGCTTTGAAAAGGCGTCCGAGGGAAAGCAGGTGGCACTGATCTGCAGTGGGGATGCCGGTGTTTATGGACTGGCTTCCTTAATGTATGAGCTGGGCAGGAGTTATGAGGATACGGAGCTTATTGTGATTCCGGGAATAACCGCAGCATGCAGCGGTGCAGCAGTACTGGGTGCGCCGCTGAACCATGATTTCTGCATTATAAGCTTAAGCGATCTTTTAACGCCGTGGGATAAGATTGAAAAAAGACTCCGGGCAGCAGCCATGGGAGATTTTGCTATTGCCATCTATAATCCGTCCAGTCATAAAAGGAAGGATTATCTGCAACGGGCCTGCGATATTTTACTTGCAACACTGGAAGAAGACCGTGCCTGCGGTTATGTGGAGAATATCGGCAGGGAAGGAACGAAAGCGGTTGTCTGTACATTAAAGGAGCTGCGGGATACGCAGGTGAACATGTTCACAACCGTGTTTATCGGAAATGCAGGATCGGAAATCATCGATGGGAAACTGATTACAAAGCGGGGGTATCAAGTTGAAAGAAATACTAATCTTTGCCGGAACAACGGAGGGCAGAGCCTTATCTGAGGCTCTGGCAGATGCCGGAATCGAGCATACGATGTGCGTGGCAACGGAATACGGAGAAATTGTATTAAAGGAGAATCCACTTGTGAAGGTTCACCGGGGCAGAATGGATCAGGAGGAAATGCGGAATTTCCTTGAAAAAGGAGATTTTCTTGCCGTGGTAGATGCGACCCACCCTTATGCTACGGTAGTGACGCAGAATATCAAAGCAGCGATGAAGGATCTGCCCATTCCTTATCTGCGGTTAAAAAGAGAGCGGGAGGCAGGAAGAATCGAAGGTGTCCGTTATTTTGAAGATCACGAGGCCTGTGCGGAGGCTTTGTGCCAGACTACAGGCAATGTACTTCTTACGACCGGCAGTAAGGATCTGTTCCGGTACTGCGCACATGAAAAGTTGAAGGAGCGTCTCTTTGTACGGGTGCTTCCGAGTATCGAAAGCATTCAGCTTTGTATGGAGCAGGGCATTGCCGGGAAGCAGATTCTGGCGCTGCAGGGACCGTTTACCGAGCAGATGAATGAAGCCATGCTGCGGCAATATGACATTCAGTGGCTTGTGACGAAGCAAAGCGGAAGAACAGGAGGCTTTCCGGAAAAGCTTAAAGCTGCGGAACGTACCAATATTCCGGTTTATGTGGTCGGAACGATGGCAGAGGAGGAGGGAGATTCCTTTGAAGAAGTGGTGATAAAGCTTGAAGGACTAAGCGAAAAGCCAATCCGCAGGGAAATCCGGTTCGAAATCATCCTGGCAGGAGTCGGTATGGGGAGTTCAAAGAGCCTTACCGGAGAAGTAAAGGAAGCAATTGAGCATGCGGATATTCTGCTTGGTGCAGAGCGTATGATTGCACCATATGAACCACGGATTGAGAAGAAACCGTATTATATGGCAAAGCAGATTCTGCCGTATCTGAGGGAGCTTTCGAAGAAGGAGTATGACCGGAATCCGTGCCGGGTGGTGATTCTCTTCTCCGGGGATACGGGATTTTACAGTGGCTGCAAAGCCATGTACGAAGCACTGACCGCAGAAATAAAGGGAGGCGTTCTGCAGGGAACCGTTATGATCCGTCCCGGAATCTCTTCGGTTTCTTATCTGGCGGCCAGCTTGGGAGAGCGTTATGAGGATGCACTGCTCATTAGCATGCATGGAAAAGAGGTGCCGGAGCTTGCAGAGAAAATCCGCACGAATGCGAAGGTATTCTTATTAATGTCCGGAGCTTCGGATCTGCAGGCATTGGGAGAACTGCTGATCCGGGAGGGACTTACGGATTGTGTTGTAACGGCCGGGTATCAGTTGTCCTATCCGGAGCAGGAGATCCGGACACTGATGCCACAGGAATGCCTGGGCAGCCACAGGGAGGGATTGTATACCTGCTTTATTTTAAATCCGGCTCCCGATAAGGCGATCCTGACGCCATACCGGGAGGATGCGGCATTTATCCGGGATAAGGTTCCCATGACCAAGGCAGAAATCCGTGAACTCAGCATTTGCAGGCTGCAGCTGTTCGAGGGAGCGGTGGTGTATGATGTGGGAAGCGGAACCGGTTCTGTAGCCGTGGAAATGGCTGGGTTATCGGGCTCGATTGCGGTTTATGCGATCGAGCAGAAGGAAGAAGCCGTGTCTCTCATTGCACAGAATAAGGAGCAGTTCAGACTTTCCAATCTTCATGTGGTGAAAGGAAAGGCACCGGAAGCCTTAGAGACTCTTCCTGTTCCGACCCATGCGTTTATCGGAGGAAGCAGTGGACAGCTGAAAGAAATTCTGGATTGCCTTCATAAAAAGAATCCGGAGATGCGGGTGGTGTTAAATGCCATCAGCTTAGAGACCATTTCAGAGTTAAAGGAGATTCTGACACAGCTCCGGGTAACGGAGGAAGAACTTGTGCAGGTACAGGTGAACCGCATGAAACCGATAGGTTCCTATCACCTGATGCAGGCAGAGAATCCGGTGTGGATCTGTTCGTTTCGATTTAAAAAGTGACACCAGGATAGGAACATCAAAGATGAATTAGAATTGATGTTGGCAGACAAAACGAAAGGCAGATAAAAATACGGAAAAGATGAAAGGAAGATAAGCACCTTAAAAAAGAAGGAGAAGTGTATGAAGCTTGATCGAGTGATGATCGCAGCACCCAAAAGCGGAAGCGGCAAGACAACCATTACCTGTGCGTTGTTACAGAGCCTTAAGGAGCAGGGAATTCCGGTTGTTTCTTATAAGTGCGGGCCGGACTATATTGATCCGATGTTTCATAAGGAGGTGTTGGGAGTACCTTCTAAGAATCTCGATACCTTTTTTACCGGGGAAGAGGAGACACGCACTTTATTAATGACGGGCAGAACGGAAGGAGAGCTTGCGGTTCTCGAAGGGGTCATGGGATTGTATGACGGACTTGGCGGCATCCGGGAAGAGGGCTCGTCCTATCATCTTGCAAAGGTGACCGGAACACCGATGGTACTTGTTGTGGATGCGAAGGGAATGGGGAAGTCTGTCCTTGCACTGATTGCCGGATTCCTGCAATATGATACGGAGAAGCTGATCCGTGGAGTGATTTTAAACCGGATGTCGGGGGCATATTTCCAGACGATCAAGCCACTGATTGAAAAGGAACTTCCGGTTGCGGTCGTGGGCTATGTTCCGGATCAGAAGCATTTGGAGCTGAAAAGCCGACACCTTGGACTGGTGCTTCCGAAGGAGCAGGAAGAAGTAACGCAGCAGATCCGGGATTTTGCAGCAGAATTACAGAAGACCGTTTCCATAGAGAAAATCAGGGAGATCGCCGCAGAGGCAGCAGAACTTCCTCAAGCATTAAAGGAAAATTCAGATCATCGATATCGTTGGAAAGATTCAATGGAAGAGAAACATGGCTATATGGAGTCAGTGACAACCTCAATCATTGATTCAGGCGATGAGAACAGAGCAGAAGCAGGAGGAATGGCAGACAATGACCCGGACTCTCCGATCATTGCTGTCGCAAGGGATGAAGCCTTCTGCTTTTATTATGAAGATAACCTGCGGCTGTTAGAGGAATATGGGGCAAGGCTCTGTTTCTTTTCACCACTTCATGATTCCCATCTGCCGGAGGCTGGTGATGCTCTTCTGTTGGGAGGAGGCTATCCGGAGCTACATTTACAAGAGCTGGAACAGAATGTATCGATGAAAAATGAGATCCGGGCTGCCATGGAACGAGGTATCCCCTGCGTGGCAGAGTGTGGCGGATTCATGTATCTGCATAAAACGATTGAGGATCCGGAGGGGAAGCAATACCGGATGGCGGGTGTCCTTCCCGGTATTTGCACAAATAAGGGAAAGCTGGTAAGATTTGGGTATATCGAGCTGCAGGAAGGCAAGGCTTTGTTTCTGCCGGAGGGCACGAAGATCCGTGGGCATGAGTTCCATTATTATGACAGCTCCGATAACGGAGAGGATTGCATGGCAGTGAAACCGGTGACGGAAAGAAGTTATCCCTGTGTTATCGAAACACCGGACTGGTTTCTCGGGTTTCCCCATCTGTATTATCCGTCCAATCCCGGCTTTGCGGAGAGCTTTGTAAAAAAAGCACGGGACTTTCAAACCAGGAATCGAAACAGGAAGAGGTAACGTCATGGAGAATTCCTATCGTTTTTTTGAAAATAAAGATTGCAAATATTTCCCTTGTCACAAGGGCTTAACGGACTTTAACTGTCTGTTCTGTTACTGTCCGATGTATCAATTGCCGGCCTGCCCGGGAAAACCTTCCTATATGGAGAAGAATGGAAAAACCATCAAGGTATGCACCAACTGTACCTTTCCCCATCAGCCGGAAAACTACGATAAGGTGATTGCGGTGTTGAAGCATCAGCTTTAGCCTATACAGTAACAATGATAAACAGGAACAGGTGATCTCAAAAAGAACACTTGTTCTTATTTTGGGTTTGGGGTATACTATCCATGTAATGAGAAGAAGAAAAGTATGGGCATGTGAGTTTTTACAGACTGGACTTAAAATAGATAGAAACAAAACAAACAATCAATTAACCAGGGAGGGTTCCATGGAAGACAAAATTTATATTGCAATTGATCTGAAATCTTTTTATGCCTCCGTGGAATGTAAGGAAAGGGGGCTGGATCCGCTCATAACGAATCTTGTGGTTGCGGATCCCGGGAGGACGGAGAAGACGATCTGCCTTGCCGTATCGCCTTCCCTTAAATGTTATGGTATCCCGGGAAGGGCGCGGTTATTTGAGGTTGTTCAGCGTATCCGGGAGGTCAACCGGGAGCGGAAAAGGCATGCGCCCGGCGGGAGCTTTCATGGAGCATCTTCGAATGCTGCAGAGCTTGCAGCGGATCCGGGACTTGAGGTATCCTATATCACGGCAGTTCCCAGAATGTCATATTATATGAAATACAGCACGCAGATTTACGATATTTATCTGAAATATGTGGCATCGGAGGATATGCACGTCTATTCCGTGGACGAGGTATTTATAGATGTTACCGGATACTTAAAGACCTATCAGATGAGTGCCCATGATCTGGCACTGCGGATGATCCGGAATGTGATGGAGGAGACAGGTATTGTTGCAACGGCAGGAATCGGGACGAATCTGTACTTATGCAAGGTCGCAATGGACATTGTGGCAAAGAAGATTCCGGCAGATAAGGATGGTGTCCGGATTGCCCAGCTTGATGAGCGTTCCTACCGGGAACAGCTCTGGAATCATGTGCCGCTTACGGATTTCTGGCGAGTGGGACCGGGATATGCGAGGAAGCTCAACGAGAATGGATTGTATACCATGGGTGATGTGGCACGGTGTTCGGTTGGAAAGCCGAATGAATATTATAAGGAAGATTTGCTGTACCGGTTATTCGGAATCAATGCAGAGCTTTTAATCGATCATGCATGGGGATGGGAGCCGACCACGATTGCACAGATTAAAGCATATAAGCCGGAGAAAAACAGCGTAGGCTCCGGACAGGTGCTGCAATGTGCCTACACCGCAGAAAAGGCGAAGCTTATCGTGAAGGAAATGACAGACCTTCTGGTGCTTGACTTGGTGGATAAGGGCCTTGTGACCGACCAGATGGTGCTTACCATCGGTTATGACATTGAGAATCTGACGGATCCGGTCATCCGGCAAAAGTTCCATGGAGAGGTCACAACCGACCGTTATGGAAGAAAGGTGCCGAAGCATGCACATGGAACAGCGAACCTGTCGGAATATACCTCTTCGACCAGAATGATTATGAAGACGGTAGAGGATCTGTATGACCGTATTATCAATCCGGATCTGCTGGTACGCAGAATCTATGTTGTGGCATCGAGGGTCATTCCGGAGAGAGAAGCGAAGGAAAAGGAGGTCTTCGAGCAGATGGATCTTTTTACCGATTATGAGGCGCTTAAGAAGGAAAGGGAGAAGGAACAGACCGAACTTCAAAAGGAGAAGCGGATTCAGCATGCAATTCTGGATTTGCAGAAGAAATTCGGCAAGAATGCCGTTCTGAAGGGAATGAATCTCGAAGAGGGAGCCATGACCAGAGAACGGAACAGACAGATCGGAGGTCATAAAGCATGAGTGAATATTATGAGGATAAACACCGGTATGACGATCTCCTTGATCTGCCGCATCATCGGTCCACCGAGCGGAAGCATATGTCCCTCCATGACCGGGCAGCACAGTTTTCGCCGTTTGCGGCGCTTACCGGTTATGATGCAGCGATTGAAGAAACGCAGAGACCTACGGATGAGGAGATCATCCTGGATGAGGCAGTGGTTGCAAGGATCAATGAGCAGCTTTCCGAAATTGCACTTCATTTGTCCGAAAAATGGCAGGTAACCATTACTTATTTTCAGCCCGATGCAAGGAAGAGCGGAGGTGCTTATCTTACTAATACCGGTACCGTGAAGAAGATCGATGAAGTGGAGCATATCATCCGGATGGACAGTGGAATTGAAATTTCCATGGAGCGGATTGTTTCCTTATATTATGATAAACGCAACGATTCAGAACTCCCTTCGTGAAACCGTTGCTAACGCAACGTAGTTTATCGCATGTGGTTACTTCGCCATATAATGGCTGTTCTGCTGCTTGGATGCAGGCATTCACAGAAAGCAATTTTGCATGGCTCTGAATCACTGCTGATGAACAATAACAGGATGAAGATGACGCAGAAACCGGATCGAAAGAGCTGGTTATAGATTCCGCCTATAACCGGCAATAAGTGATATAAATTATACAGAGAGAAATGGTTATGCTACAGTTAAGATAAAATAAGCGATCGCATACATCAAGAAGTGCGTGAGGAGGCAGAATACATGGAAAGAGGACTGAACACACGATGTCTCCATCTGGAGGAGACCGAAGGAAAATTAGAACATTACGGGGCAATCAGTTACCCGATTTATCAGACGGCAACCTATGAGCATCCTCAGGTGGGACAGAGTACCGGATTTGATTACAGTAGACTACAGAACCCCACAAGGGAGCATCTGGAAAAGCTGGTGGCAGGTCTTGAGGGCGGAATAGATGCTTTTGCACTTTCTACCGGAATGGCAGCGATTACCCTGCTGATGGAGTTGTTCAAGCCGGGCGATCATCTGATTGTGGAAGCTGATTTATACGGTGGCAGCATTCGGTTATTTGACCATGTGAATAAAAAGAACAACTATGAATTTACTTATCAAAACTGCGCCGAAGACGATATTGAAGGAGCCATTCAGGAAAACACCAGGGCAATTTATATTGAGACACCGACCAATCCGATGATGAATGTTTCGGATATTGCTGCCATCGCAGAGATTGCGAAGCGGCATGGTTTGCTGCTCATTGTGGATAATACCTTTTTATCCCCCTACTTCCAGAATCCGTTAAAGCTGGGAGCAGATGTGGTGGTGCATAGCGGAACCAAGTTTCTTGGCGGACACAACGACACACTGGCAGGTTTCCTGGTAACCAATAACGAAGAGGTGAGGGACAGGCTGCGGTTCTTAATTAAAACAACGGGTGCGGGGCTTGCTCCTTTTGACTGCTGGCTGATTCAGCGTGGTATGAAAACATTGGGAATCCGTATGGAACGGTCACAGGCAAATGCCATCAGAATTGCAGAATGGCTAAAGACACAGAGCATTGTCCGGAAGGTTTATTATCCGGGACTACCGGAGCATCCGGGATATGAAATTATGAAGAAACAGGCAAGAGGCTTTGGCTCCATGATTACGTTCCAGGTGGATTCCAGGGAGCATGCCTTACAGATTCTGAAGCAGATACGGATGATTAAATTCGCAGAGAGCCTTGGCGGCGTAGAAACCTTAATTACCTATCCGACGACACAGACACATGCTGATGTGCCGGAGGAGGTACGCTTAAAGAACGGAATTACACCCTGTACGCTTCGACTGTCTGCCGGAATTGAGGATGTCGAGGACCTGCTCGGGGAACTGTCTGAGGTATTTGCGTCCTTACCATAGGATTGGAGAGCATTATAGCGGGTTGGATGAATAACAGCATTTACGTATATTTATTGGAAGAAACTACTGCAAAATTATGAAACTGGATAGAGGAAAGGATAATCTACATGCCGGAGAGAAATTTGAATTTTGATGAGATCGTTAATCGGAAAGGAACCGATTGCCTAAAATATGACTTTGCAGTAAGGAGAGGAATGCCGGAGGATGTGCTGCCGTTGTGGGTAGCTGATATGGATTTTAAGACCACCTCCTATGTGGAAGATGCCGTGATTGAGCGGACGAAACATGGCATTTTTGGTTACACGGAGTCCAAAGAGGAATATTTTCAGTCAGTGGCCGGATGGATGAGAAGATATCATAATTGGGAGATTCGTCCCGAATGGCTGATTAAAACGCCGGGAGTGGTCTTTGCCCTCGCCATGGCGGTAAAGGCTTTTACGGAAAAAGGAGACAGTGTCCTGATCCAGCAGCCGGTATATTATCCGTTTTCTGAGGTGATCCGGGATAACGGAAGAGTCGTTGTAAGCAACGATCTGTACTTAGGAGAGGACAACCGGTATCATATTGATCTTGCGGATTTTGAAAAGAAAATTGTCGAGCATCATGTGAAGCTGTTCCTTCTGTGCAGTCCGCATAACCCGACGGGCCGGGTGTTTACAAAGGAAGAACTGACCGCAATGGGAGATCTGTGCGTGAAGCATGGGGTGAAGATTATCAGTGATGAAATCCATAATGACTTTGTATTCCGTGGAGAGCACACGGTGTTTGCTGCGGTGAAGAAGGAATATGAGGAGATTTCCGTGATTTGTACCTCACCCAGTAAGACGTTCAATCTTGCAAGTATGCTGATTTCCAATATCTTCATTCCGAACAGGGAGCTCCGAAAGCGCTTCCAGCATGAAGTGGATGCGGCAGGAATCAGCCAGTTAAGTGCACTGGGACTTGCAGCAACTAAGGCTGCCTACGAACAGGGCGATGAATGGTATGGACAGATGATGTCTTACGTTGGAGAAAACATCCGTTACGTAAAAGAATATGTGAAAGAAAACCTTCCGGGAGTAACGGTGATTGATGGAGAGGGCACGTATTTAGTGTGGCTGGATTTCCGGGGAACAGGGCTTAATCCGGAGGAACTGGATCACAGAATCATTTACGAAGCGAAGCTGTGGCTTGACAGTGGGAAAATCTTTGGACATACCGGAGCAGGCTTCCAGCGGATCAACGTGGCAGCACCAAGAGCCATTCTTACAGAGTGTCTGGAACGAATCCGGAAGACTTTATAAAAGATCAGCGTAACTATTCGGTTACGATGAATGCATATGAACTAAGCCTTTATGGAGTTGGAATTTCCATTTATCCGGAATCCATTTCGGCACGGATCCGTGAACAGGATGTCTGTGTGCGGAGAGTGGAGCATAAGGATGCTTATGCTT
>CAVJLN010000033.1:0-30611 GCA_963650485.1 Bacteroidaceae bacterium | reverse complement strand
TTCTGGTAGCGAAGAAGACGCACGGAAGCGGCCTGATTTTTGACATAAGGATTCATGGAGGTAACCCAGTGGGCTGCCTCTTTTTTAATGGATTCTTCATTCATGCGGACATCACCGAGACAGGGAATGGCATCATTCTGTGAAAAAGCATTCGCAGAGGCAATCTGATTATCTGCAATGATGAAGCTTACGGTAGGAACACCGACCGCACACAGCTCGTAAAGTGTTGTTCCAGCAGCCGAGAGTGCAAGATCACAGGACTGCATCAGGGAAGCCATATCCGAAACACCCTGATGGAGAATAACAGTGGAAACTTTTGCAGATGATGAGGCAGAGGTGAACCAATTTTGCCTGTCTGTCAGCCTACACAGTGCCTGACGGTCGGGATTCATGCTTCCTAAAAGAAGATCAAAGCAGTAGCCGGAAGGGCATTCTGCAAGCAGGTATTCGGTAAGATGGAGCGTAGTATGATACGGATCGGAGCCGCCCGAAGCAATGAGAACATGGCAGATTTTGCCGTCTGACACAGAGGGCAGGACTCTGCCTGCAGATTGAAACTGGGGACGAAGTGGCGCATAAGCGCCGCCTAACAGCTTCTTTCCGGCACGGGTATAGGAATGTTCATATTCCTGCTGCGTTTCAGGGGTTAGAATATCATAATTGATGACCAGGTCAACCGGGTAATCAAAGGTGCGCAGATCGTCCAGATAGACAAGAGTAACATGGTCTTTAAGGGATAAAAAATAGCGTTCGGTTACAAAATAGGAATCCACCAGTAAGACCGGCTTGGAGGTTTTGCACTTGTTCATAAGTGAGATCAGCTCCGGCAGTTCTGCTTCCAAATCGTCATACCGGGCGGTTTCGAGAATCTGGACAGGGAATTCCTCCCTGCAGTCAAAAAAGCCGCTTAACAAAGCCTTGCTTTCCTGATCGGAAACGAGGAAGGTGACAGGGGATCCATCCGGATCCGTAAGGATCATCCCTGCGGTCTGCAGCTCTTTTTTTAATGCACGGGCAATCGAAAGACACCGCACTAAATGCCCGGTGGCAATCTCGGTATTTCCGTCTGCTCGAATATAAATTACTGAATCAGATCCCATGCCAGAGGAGTTCCTTTCTTTAAGAAATGCTTTGCTTTTCTGCCGAGCACTTCTTCATAATACATGGTGTGAAGTCCGATTCCGGGACGGATCGAACGGATATTTTCAGGGGTTAGGATTTCGCCCTCTGCAATATCCTTGACAACAAAAAGGGAGCGGGAACCGCGATGCTCCTGCTTTTGCTTTTCGGTCAGAATATATTCCGGAGAGCCGAGAGCTTTATCTAAAATACGGATTTCATCTACCATCTGTTTAAATTCCTGTGGTTCCATGGAAAATCCGCTGTCCGGACCGCCATCCGCACGACGGAGGGTCAGATGCTTTTCCACCATTTTAGCACCAAGAGGAATCGCTCCTGCAGAAACGATGGTTCCTAAGGTATGATCGGAAATTCCGGTCAGACAATCATAGGTTTTCGCAAGGGTCGGAATGACGTTTAAGTTTACCTCTTCATAGGGTGTCGGATAGGCAGACACACATTTTAACAGAATGACATCCTCATTGCCCTCTTCTTTACATACCGCAAAGGTACGTTCGATATCTTCCGGGTAAGCAATACCGGTAGCAAAAATAACAGGCTTGTGCAGCTTTGCAACTTTACGGATCAAAGGAATATCATTGATTTCGTAGGAGGCAATTTTGTAGGCGGGAACGTTGAGCTCTTCCAGAAAGTCCACGGCTGTGAAGTCAAAGGGAGAAGAAAAGCATTCCATGCCGAGCTTATGAGCCTCTTCCATGAGCTTCGGCTGCCATTCCCAGGGGGTATAGGCCTGCTTGTAAAGGTCATATTCGGAGATGCCGTCCCACAATCCGCCTTTATTCATGAAACAGTCATCGTGGCAGTCGATCGTCAGGGTGTCGGCGGTATAGGTCTGCAGCTTGACGGCATCCGCACCGGCTTCGGCAGCCGCGTGGATGATTTCCACAGCACGGTCATAATTCTGATTGTGGTTGGCAGAAACCTCTGCCACAATAAAGGTGGGAGAAGCGGCGCTGATGGTACGCTTTCCGATCTGGATTGTATGATTCATGGAAAATCCTTTCTGTGAGTGTGGTTGCCGTAAATTTATTACGAAATAAGCATCCGATGTCTATATTGTTGTAATTTACGTGACCAGGAATCGTTATAAAACCACTGAATGAAGCCTGCGGTATTTGATTTCGGCAATTTCCCAGTCCTCTAAGGTATCAATGTCCTGCACTTCCATTTCGGTTAAAACAAGGGGCACCTGTCCTTTCACATCGGTAGTTCCCTCTTTTAAGAAAACATCGGTGCGGCAGGCATAAAACTGTCCGCAGTCGTGATAAATTTTCTGTAAATCCTGGCTCCTAGCAAGGGCATACTCCGGAAACTGGCGTTTTAAGAAGCCTTCCTCACTAATTAATAGTCCTCTCTGCGGGGGATAGGAAAAGGACACAACCGGCATTACGGAATCCGCCTCTGCAAGAAGATCCATAGCCTGCTTCAGCCGTTCACCGGTGACAAAGGGAGCAGTAGGATAGATGCAGCAGAAATTGTCAAAATGCTTGCTGCGTTCCTCGTAGGTTTTCAGTACCTCCATAATGACATCATCGGTGGATGCATAGTCATTAGCCGTTGCCTCTGATCGGAAAAAGGGAACCGAAGCACCGTATTTCTTTGCAATTTCGGCAATCTCCGGATCATCGGTAGACACCATGACTTCCTCAAAGACTCCGGAAGCACGCGCAGCTTCAATGGAGTAGGCGAGAATCGGTTTCCCACAGAATTCTTTGATATTTTTACGCGGTATACGTTTGCTGCCTCCGCGCGCAGTGATCATCGCAAGATTATGACTCATAGAAGAATGCTCCTTTACTTACATTAAATTTTATAATAGCTACATTTATTTTTAATTTATAGGATGTTATCTTTTTTAAATAATACAACAAGTCAAGTATACCTTATCTGTTATCGGATTGCAAAGAGATATCTGCGGACGATATTCACTGTCCGCCGCTACGATTTTGCATGATAGACGAAGCGGAGAAGTTGTGATACACTGTAGACAACAGTTCAGCCATGCAGAAATGAATATGCAAGATGACCGTGGGAGCTAGCTCACAAAGGGCAGCTTGTATATTCATTTCTATAGGGCGGACGCCCGACATGAAATAAGTTGCCGGAAAGCCCGTATAATGATTATCCAATCCGTACAATCCGGCAACTTATGAATGGGCATGGCTGAACAGCCAAAGATAGTTACAGAGATATAATAAAGGATATCACAGAAACATGGGTAAAATTTTCAAAAAGATGATGGTGCTTCTTGATGCCCGTCAGAAACGAATTATGGTGCTTCAGTTATTTCTGATGCTGATTGGAGCGATTCTTGAGACTGCCGGTATTTCGATGGTAGTTCCGGTAATGCAGGTGGTTCTGGAAGAGAATGCGGTGGCAAAGCATCGTTATCTCCAGGTGATCTGTGAGATTTTTCATATTGATCAGGAGAATACGATGGCCGTCATGGTGTTTGTGATGATGGCCTTGATTTTGATGTTTGTGCTTAAGAATGTCTTCCTGTTCTTCCAGCAGAAGTCACAGCTTAAGTTCGTGTATACCAATCAGTTTGCAACGTCAAGACGTATGATGATCAACTTTATGCAGCGCCCGTATGAATATTATCTGAATGCGGATACCTCCGTAATCCAGAGAAGCATTACCTCGGATGTCAATAACATGTACGGACTCATTCTGTCGATGCTGCAGCTTTTCAGTGAAGGAGTTATTTTCGTAGGACTTGTCATTGTAGTAGCCTTTATCAGTGGAATGAAGATCACCATCATCGTGGCAGCGCTTCTGATTGCGGTTCTTCTGCTTATTATGTTTATTTTAAAGCCGATCATGAAGAAGGCCGGTGTAGAGAATCAGGATTATTACAGCGGTCTTTATAAATGGATTGACCAGTCGGTAATGGGAATCAAGGAAATCAAGATTGCCAATAAGGAAAGCTACTTTATTAATGAATACTCCAAGTGCGGAAACGGCTATGTAAGCGCCGTACAGCGTTATAATCTGTACAATGCCACCCCGCGACTTTTAATTGAAACTGTAGCCGTGGCCGGAATGATTATCTTTATGATGCTGCAGCTGTTAAACGGTATTGAGGCAAGTGAAGTCATTACCCAGCTGAGCGCACTTGCGGTTGTTGCCATGCGGCTTGTGCCATGTGCAAACCGGATTAACAACCACCTGACCTCAATTTCCTATTTTGAGCCGTTCTTTATGGGTGTCAGTGATCATTTACAGGATGATATCCGGGATAAGAACGTGAATTATGATGCGGAAGCATACCGCCAGAAGATCAATGTGCAGAAGATGGAGATCAAGGATAAGATTGAATTAAAGGATATTGTTTATAAATACCCGAACACGGAGACACTGATTTTTAATCATGCGGATATGGTGATTCCGATTGGACAGTCAGTAGGAATTGTGGGTACGACCGGTGCCGGAAAGTCTACCGTTGTAGATATTATGCTCGGACTTTTAAAGCTGCAGCAGGGAGAGATTCTCGCAGATGGCGTGGAGGTCCGTGATCATTACCAGTCCTGGCTCAAAAATGTGGGATATATTCCACAGAATATCTTTATGATTGATGATACGATCCGTAAGAACGTTGCGTTTGGTTATGCAGAGGAAGATATTGATGATGAAAAGGTCTGGGCAGCACTGAAGGAAGCCCAGCTTGATGAGTTTGTAAGAAGCCTTCCGGAAGGACTCGATACCGGAATCGGCGAGCGCGGAATCCGTATCTCCGGAGGACAGAGACAGCGAATCAGCATTGCAAGAGCACTTTTCGAAGATCCGGAAGTGCTGATCATGGATGAGGCAACCTCAGCCCTTGACAATGATACGGAAGCAGCCATTATGGATTCGATCAACCGCCTGCATGGACGGAAGACCATGGTGATTATTGCACACCGTTTACAGACGATCGAGAAGTGTGACATTGTTTATCGTGTCGAAGACGGTAAAGTGACGAGAGAACGATAAAGAGAAGCATTGCTCCGTACAGCGGAAGCATTTGCCGCTGAAAGCGTGAGAAAGTAAATGGGAAGGGAAGCCGCATGGAAGGAAGAAAACGTCAGGCAGGAATTGAATTATTGCGTATGGTTGCCATGATGATGATTGTTACCATGCATTTTCTGGCAAATTCCGGGAACCTTTTAGAACCGGGCAAAGCGGCAGAGCTTCCGGCTGTTTTAGGAACGATCCTTGAAAATCTCTGTCTTGCGGCAGTGAATGCCTATGTGTTTATCAGTGGTTATTTCGGGTATCAGGGATCATTTCAGGTAAGAAGAATCCTGCGGTTCCTTTGTCAGATCTGGTTTTACAGTCTGCTCATTCCCCTTGCTCTGATGTGCTTTGGAATCGGTACCGGCTTTCAGAAGGGCATTTATGGAATCCTTCCTTATCTGTTTCCGATTGAGACAGAACACTATTGGTTTGCAACCTCATTCCTGTTATTGATGCTGCTGATGCCTTTTTTGAACCGGGCAGCACAGCAGCTTCCCAAGAGAACGTATCAGACGGCACTTGTTGTACTCTTTGTATTTTTGAGTGGAATTAAGAGTATGGTACCTGTGGCCTTTGCAACAGACCGGTATGGCTATGACCTGACCTGGTTTGTTTTCGTTTATCTTCTTGCAGCCTATGCGGGAAAGTATGATGAAAATGGAATTTTTCACCGGTTTAAAACAAACAGGGGGAATGCGGCAGTTCTTTTCTTATTGAGTGCCGCGGTCGGAATGGTGATCCAGTTTCTGATGAAGGATCTGGGAAGCTTCCTGCCTTCGTTGCAGAATACCTGTGAGTATTATTTTTCTGTGCCGTACCATTACAATACAATTACGGTACTTACGGCCGCAATCGGGCTGTTTTATCTGTTCCGTTCCTTACAGCTCAGGGAGGGAAAAGCGGCAGATCTGTTCCGGCGGCTTGGCAGCTTATGCTTTGGTATCTATTTATTACATGAACATATCGATATCCGTGGCAACTGGTATGGGTGGTTGAAAGCACTCGTGAATCCTGCCGGAAATACCGGTGTACCTGCCTTTTTGGCAGAATGGATTTTCTGCCTGCTGGTGGTGTGTATTGCAGGCCTGCTGGCAGATTTTGCGAGAGAAAAGGCATTTCATCTGGTTGGAAGCGGATTAGCTAAGACGGCCTTGAGAAAATGGCTGAAAGATCCGGATGACAAGGAAAGCAGAGGAGGGAACCAATGAAAGCATATGCGGAACGATTAAAACCTCTTTATCATTTTGCAGAGAAAATTCTGTTTCCGGTAATCCTTGTACTGTTTCCCTTACTTAAAGTAAATCAGGGAATTGACCTGACGGATACCGCATACAGTCTTGGAAATTATGCGTTCTTTGGAGAAAATACAGTATTATGGACGCTTCTGACGTTTCTATCCAATGTCCTTGGATTTCTCTTTACGAAGCTTCCGTTCGGAGGAACCATGCTGGGCATGAAGGTGTATTCCTCTCTGCTGATCAGCGCCATGGCGTTACTGGGATACCGCTTTTTCCGGACGAAAATGCCGGCGGCTATTGCCTTTGCGGCAGAACTGGCGGCGATTGGCATGTGCTGGTGTCCGTCCGTGATTTTGTATAATTATATGACCTATGCGTTATTACTTACTGCGGTCATTCTGCTGTTCCGAGGACTGGTGCGGAAGCATCCGGGATGCCTTGTGGCAGCAGGCGTGGTTCTTGGACTCAATACCTTTGTACGGTTTCCCAATAATGGATTGGAAGTGTTATTGATCCTGACTTTGTGGTATTATGGATATTTGAAGAAGAAAACTTTAGCGGAAATTGCGAAAGAAACAGGGCTGTGCATAGCAGGTCATGCAGCAGGATTTGTCGTGGTGCTTGCCGGAATGATGCTTCTTTACGGAACGGGAACGTTTGGAACCATGATCGAAGGAGTTTTCGGTATGGCGGGTTCGGCATCCGATTATACCTTTGGTGAAATGGTATGGATGATTACCGATGCCTATCTGCACGGGGCGAGATGGATGGCCTATATGGTGCTGTGCATTCTGCCTGGAATTCCGTTTTTTGCAATCCAGAAGGAACGTTTTCCACTGCTTCGCAAAGTGGTATATTGTATTTGCATTGCGTTCCTGTTTATTATGCTCGGCAGATGGGGGATGTTCAGCTTTAAATACTATCAGAAGGAAGCCGCTCTCCAGTGGGGCGTGATTTTCCTGATTTTGTCGCTTGGGATCTGTGTATGGATGCTGTTTAGCAGAATGCAGGACTGCGAATGGAAGCTGATCGCAGCGATGAGCCTTGTGGTGATTCTGATTACGCCTCTTGGCAGTAACAATTATGTGTGGCCTGCTTTAAATAACCTGTTTTTTGTGGCACCGATTACGTTCTGGACCATATACCGGTTTGCAAGATGGGGGCGTCCGTACCTGGATGTGACCGGGAAGGTTCCTCTCTTTTCCGTAAAAGCGATGACCATGGCTGTGGTAATTGCATTCCTGATCCAGGCGGTCGGAATTGGCTGTAATTATGTTTTCCTCGATGGGGAGGATGGACAGAAACGGGATACGAAAGTAGAAGGAAGCCGGATTCTGCGTGGAATGAAAACCAATGCCGAGAATGCGGAAACACTGGAAGAATTGAATACGTTTATGCTTGAAAATCATGCGGAATACCAGAATAAAAAGGTGATTCTGTATGGAAATATTCCGGGAGTGTCCTATTATCTTCATAAGGCACCTGCCATTTATACGTCATGGGCAGACCTTGATACGAACAGCTATGACCGGCTGGCACAGGATCTGGATAGTTTGAATCAGTCGATGACCGAAGCGGATCGACCGCTTGTCATTTTTTCGGAAGAAATCATGGCACAGGTTCTTGATCTGCAAAGCAATGGAACTGAAGGAGAAAAGCCTGTCCGGGAACAGAAGTTAATGGCTATTCTGGATTTTATGACGGCAAATGAGTACCGGATGGTCTTCGAAAATGAGAAATATGTGGTGTTTTCATAGAAATGAATTTACAATCCAAATAGAAAGCATGGAGGAAGAAAAATGATTAGATTTAATGTACCGCCCCTTACCGGGAAAGAAATGGATTATATGAAGCAGGCTGTGGAGAGCATGCATATCTGCGGGGATGGTGATTTTACCAAGAAATGCAGCAAATGGATCGAGGAGCAGACCGGAACGGGCAAATGCCTCTTAACAACCTCCTGCACCCATGCACTGGAAATGGCAGCCCTTCTTTGTGATATTAAGGAAGGCGATGAGGTGATTATGCCGTCCTATACGTTTGTATCGACCGCAGATGCGTTTGTACTGCGTGGCGCGAAGATTGTGTTCGTGGACATCCGTCCGGACACCATGAATATTGATGAAACCCTGATTGAGGATGCGATAACCGAGAAGACCAAGGCCATTGCTGTGGTACATTATGCAGGTGTTTCCTGCGAAATGGATACCATTCTTGACATTGCAAAGCGCCATCATTTACTGGTGGTAGAGGATGCTGCACAGGGGGTTATGGCAAGCTACAAGGGTAAAGCGCTTGGAACGATTGGCGAGTTTGGCTGCTTCAGCTTTCATGAAACGAAGAATTACAGCATGGGCGAGGGCGGTGCATTGCTCATCCGTGATGAGCATTATGTGGAAGAAGCGGAGATCCTTCGTGAAAAGGGAACGGATCGAAGCAAATATTTCCGCGGACAGGTAGATAAGTACTGTTGGAGAAATTATGGTTCTTCTTATCTTCCAAGTGAGATTAACGCGGCATATCTTTATGCACAGCTGGAAATTGCAGATCAGATTAATGAGGTGCGTCTTTCCAGATGGCAGCAGTATTATGATGCATTACTGCCGTTACAGGAAGCAGGGAAGATTACCCTTCCGGTAGTTCCTAAGGACTGTAAGCAGAACGGTCATATGTTTTATATCAAATGTAAGGATCTTGAGGAACGCACGCGGTTCATTTCCTTTATGAAGGAAAATGAGATCCTTTGCGTCTTCCATTATGTGCCGCTTCATTCGGCACCTGCCGGATTGAAATTTGGCCGTTTCCATGGGGAAGACCGATATACGACAAAAGAAAGTGAGCGTCTGGTGAGACTGCCGATGTTTTATCAGCTGACCGAAGAACAGACGGATTACATTATTTCTAAAGTAAAGGAATTCTATGAAGCTTAAGGAAGTCATTTCGAAGAGACAAAATTTCATAATTTCTGTTGTGTTCCTTTTGATTCCGATGGCTGCACTGGCCTGTCGCTTTGATTATTATTATGATTTAAACGATGATGTCCTGATGAAAGAAATTTTAAGTGGAAATTATACGGGAGTGCCGGAAGGACACAACATTCAGATGCTGTGGCTCGTAAGCGCAGCAATCAGTCTGCTTTACCGTATCGTAAGGATGGTTCCGTGGTATGGCATTTTTCTGTGTGCCTGTCAGTTTGGGGCATTGCTTTTGATTCTGAACCGGAGTTTTTCAATCTGTATCAGCCGGAAGGCCAAGCTTGCGATAGGACTTGTGGAAACATTGTTGTTCTTTTCCATGATGATGGAGCATCTCGTGGCAGTACAGTATACGGTTACCTGTACCATGCTGGCTGCCGCTGCGGCATTCTGGTTCCTGACTTCGAAACCACAGAAGGAACCGGTTTTATTTATCCGAAGCAATATTCCGGCGGTTCTGCTTGTGTTTCTGGCCTATCTGATCCGATCGGAAATGCTTCTTCTGGTGCTTCCGATGATTTGTGTTGCAGGTGTTGTGAAGTGGAGTTTTGAAGAAAAGGTTTTTGCCAAAGAGAATTTCAGAAAATATCTTGGTGTGATCGGGCTGATTCTGTTAAGCTTACTGATTGGCGAGGGAACGCACCGGATTGCCTATGGAGGCAAAGAGTGGAGAGTCTTTACCACACTGTTTGATAACCGTACGGAGCTTTATGACTTTCAGAAAATACCTTCCTATCAGGAAAACAAAGAGTTCTATGACAGTATCGGAATCAGTGAAAGCGAGCAGCTTCTGTTCGATAATTATAATTTTGGAATTGATGAAGAGATCAATGAAACCATCATGGGGCAGATAGCCGATTATGCCGGAGAGCTGAATCAGGAAGCACAGCCCTTTATTCCCAAGTTCCGGAAGTATTTCAAGCTGTATGTGTATCGTTTTCTTGGAGGCTCGGCTTCTACAGGAAGTGATTACCCGTGGAATTATATGACGATACTTCTTTATATCACTGTATTTTTGCTGGCACTGTGCCAGGGCTGGAATACGGAAGATAAGAGACATTACGGAATCTGGAAGCATCGTGTAATGACGGGGCTTTCCATTCTTTGGAAGCTTTGCTTCCTTTTTGCCGTCCGGAGCGCGCTTTGGATGTATATTCTGATGGGGGAACGTTTCCCGGACAGAATCACTCATTCCCTGTATTTTATGGAGTTTGTAGTTCTTGCAGGTATCTTATTTACTCTTATTATGCAAAAACATGGACATGGCAGAACGCAGCTTGTACGTATGACGATGCTCATCTGTTTCGGACTGTTTTCTGTATTGCTTTTACCGGGAAAGATCGGGGAGGTTTCACAGGATCAGAAGTACCGTGAACAGCAGAACGAACCTTATCTGCAGGTTTATGAGTACTTTGCGGACCATCCGGAGAACTTTTATTTTATGGACGTATATTCTTCCGTGAGCTATTCAGAAAAGATGTTTGTCCATGTGGATAACGGCATTCACAATTATGATATTATGGGTGGCTGGGCGAACAAGAGTCCGCTTTACCGTAAGAAGCTCAAGGCTTATCAGATCCCTGACATGGAAGAGGGGCTGCTTTCCATGGACAATGTCTATTTTGTAAGAAAAAAGGCAGAGGACATGCACTGGCTTTCCGATTACTATGAAAGTCATGGTGAGAAGGTAAGGATTACCTTGGTGGATACGATCGATGATGTTTTCGAAATCTATCGGGTGGAACGAGGCACGAGAGAACAGTAACATGTAAGCAGAATCAGAAAGGGAAAATCGGACAATGGTGATTTATGGAGAACGGATTGTACTCCGGCCGATGGAGGAAAGGGATACAGCGGATATTATCCGGTGGCGTAATACCGATTTTGTGAGGAAAAACTTCATTTATCAGAAGCCTTTTACGGTAGAAGCCCATCATCATTGGATGGAAACGATGGTGAACACCGGGAAGGTCGTGCAGTTTATGATCTGCCTGTATGAGAGAGAGGATACAGGGATGGCAGATGGAAGACCGGATCCTGGCAGGGCAGTTGGAAGCGTTTACCTGCGTGATATTGATGAGACGCATCATAAGGCAGAATACGGGATTTTCATTGGAGAGGAAGCAGCTCTTTCGAAGGGCTATGGCACAGAGGCAGCACAGCTCATGCTGCAATATGCGTTTGAAACCCTGCATCTGCATAAGGTGATGCTCCGTGTCCTGGCTGAAAATAAGCGGGCACAGAAAAGCTATGAAAAGGCAGGCTTCCGGAAGGAAGCTTATTTAAAGGATGATGTTTTCTTAAACGGAAGGTTCTGTGATGTGATTCTGATGGCTTGTATCTGTGATGACAGTTCTGTTGTGCAGAAGTTCTTGTAACTATTCAGAATCACATTCGTAATGAAAGATTTGGAGTAACTGTGAAGGTACTGAACAGTTAAGATTGGGAGAAGATAGAAATGAAGAAGGTCAGTTTTGTAATTCCCTGTTATCGCTCGGCACAGACGCTGCCGCATGTGGTAAAAGAAATTGATGATACGATGTCCACGATGAAAGACTATTGCTATGAGATTATCATGGTGAATGACTGCTCACCGGATGATACCTTTGCAACGATTGAAAAGCTGTGCGCGGCACCCGGAAATCGTCCGGAGGCACAGCGTAAGGGAATCAATCTTGCAAAGAATTTCGGACAGCACAGTGCATTGATGGCAGGTTTTCATTATGTGACAGGAGACATTGCAGTGTGTCTGGATGATGACGGACAGACTCCGGCAAATGAAGTTGGAAAGCTGCTTGAAGGGATTGAACAGGGATCCGACGTGGTTTATGCCAGATATGCGCATAAGCATCATTCCGGCTTCCGCAACTGGGGAAGTCATGTAAATGAGCTGATGACGAGAGTGATGCTCGGAAAGCCGAAGGAACTCTATGTTTCCAGCTATTTTGCAGCCAGACGCTTTGTGGTGGACGAGATGTGCCGTTATACCTATGCATTTCCCTATGTGATCGGACTGGTGCTGCGTACCACGAAGAAGATTACGAATGTGGATGTGAATCACCGAGACCGGGAAGCAGGAGTTTCCGGTTATACGCTCGGCAAACTTCTGAATCTGTGGTTTAACGGCTTTACGGCATTCAGTGTGAAGCCGTTGCGGATTGCCACAGCAGCAGGATCGTTTTGCGCGGTGATAGGCTTCCTATATGGAATATATACAATAATTAAGAAAATTTTCTTTAATCCTCCGGGCCTGGTCACTGGTTTTAGTGCTTTAATGTCGGTTATTGTTTTTGTCGGCGGCATGTTAATGTTAATGCTTGGTCTGGTTGGAGAATATATGGGCAGAATGTATGTGGCCATGAATAACTCTCCACAGTATGTGATTCGGCAGACCACTTTTGAAGAGGAATCGGTTAAGGAATACAGGACACGAAGCATTGAAGAACTTCAGGAAGAAAACACTTAGAAAATTCAGGTGGGAGAATCGTAATGGGAACATGGATCTTTCCAATGGAAAATTATCTGGACTTCAGTAACAGCATTTTACCGGTGCTGCTTGCACTGCTTGTATTTATGGTGATCCGGAAGCTTCGTCCCGGAAAGCCGACCTTTGCTTCTGCGTTGTTTGGGCTTGCTTTTTCGATTTGCATGATATTTGGCGCTCAGCTCGATCAGAAGGGCAGTGTTCCGTTTACGAATCCGTGGATGTGGCTTTCTATTCTTGCTTTTGCTGTAGTGATGACCCTGATGGTAAGCGGACTCTGGAATGCAATGGCGAAGCGACTGCGCTCCCCGGTGTCCGGATGGCCTTTGCAGGATGTTCGGGCGGCTGATGGAATTCCGGAAGCAGATCCGGCTGGGAAAACAGAAATGATTTATTTTCTGCTGCGGACTTGTGGAGTGATTTTTTTCCTTTATTTTATCGTGTTTCTGGCAGTTTATCCCGGGTTCTTTGTCTATGATGCGCAGGATGAATATCTGGAGGTCGCGACGCGGAGCTTTAACACGCATCATCCACTGTTTCATGTATTGATGCTTGGAGGAATTATCCAGCTTGTTTATAAGCTGACAAGATCCATTAATCTTGGAATTGCGGCATATACTCTCTTTCAGATGGCAGCGCTTTCACTGATTTTCGGGTATTTCATCTGGAAGCTTAGGGAACACGGACTTCGGAAACGGGGACAGTGGATTCTGACTCTTTATCTGGGCGTCTGTCCGCCACTTGTCATGTTCAGTCTGTGTTCAGCCAAAGACGGACTGTTCATGGGGATGCTGCTCATCCAGGTACTGCTTTTGCTGGATTTGTGTGAAGATGTGGAAGCATTTTGGGCAAATAAGAAAAAACGGCTTTTATTTGCGGCATCTGCCATACTGATGATGCTGCTCCGCCATAACGGGTGCTATGCCTTTCTGGTATTTCTTCCGTTTCTGGCAGCTTTTGCCGGAAAGAAAGTTCTTTCGACCGGTGATCGTGTGCGTGCAGGAAAGCTTTCCGGAAGACTTCTGCTTTCCGGAGTGCTGCTGATCTGTCTGTACCTGGTTTTAAATAAAGGACTTGCATTTGTTACAAAGGCAAGTGATGGGGAGCATCAGGAAATGCTGACAGTTCCGATTATGCAGCTTGCACGGACCTATGCGTATGAACCGGATGCCTTTTCAGAGGAAGACAGGGAAGCGCTGTTTCGGTATCTGCCCGAGAAAGCCTTGCAGCATTACACGCCGAAGGTATCCGACGGTGTGAAAATTTCCTTTTCCAATGAGGCTTATGAAGAAAATTCCGGAGATTTCTGGAAGCTGTGGGGCAGGACGCTGATCCGCCATCCATTTTCTTATATGAATGCGTGGCTGATGACTTCGTATGGGTTCTGGTATCCGGATACGATCATTGATGTATATCGTGGAAATCCAAGGTTTACTTATGTGTATGAAGACAGCTCCTATTTCGGATATGAGACAGAAGAACCGGGAGTGCGGAGAAGCTTCCTTCCGGCGCTTGACGAACTTTACCGCAGAATGTCCCTTACGATATTCCAACAGAAGGTTCCGTTTGTTTCCATGCTGTTTTCACCGGGGTTTCTGTTCTGGTGTATGATGTTCGGACTGGGATTCCTATTGAATCAGAAGCAGCACGGAAGATACATGGAAGTAGTTCTGCCATTCCTGCTTCCAATATTGATTTTTCTGACATTTTTACTCGGCCCGACCTATCTGGTGCGGTATGTGGTATTTTGGTGGGTACTGGTGCCGTTGATTGCCGTACGAATCTATGTTATACTTAATAGTCAACGATGAAATGCAGGCTGTTTTTGCCTGTCTGTCACAATTAAGGAAGAAGTATGAAAAAGGTTATCTATAAAAGTACAGCAATACAATTTATCGTCCTGCTTGCAGCAGTGATCGTCCTTTCGACACTTTGGCCGATGCGCCTGTGGAAGAAGGATGTGACTTTTTCGGTTGATCCGTCAACCGGAACCTGTACGGAAGCAGTAAATGAAGAACATTCGGTGATGCAGACCTTTTTATCACAGGGGGATCACCTTGCTTTTTTGCGCCTTTATCCGGCCGGTGTACAGTCGGATGGCTGTTTTTATGTGACGATTCTGAATGAAAAGCAGCAAGTGGCAGCGAAAGAACAGGTTGTGGTTTCTAAGCAGGATGCCGTTTCCTATGTGGATGTCCCCATGGATCTGATTATGGAGGAAGGGAAGACCTATTTCCTGAATGTGCAGGGGACAAGACCGGATGGAATGGATCTTAAAACAGAGATCCAGGATATTCCAGCAGCGGACGTTACCTTTGCCTATGAATTTATTACGCCGGATACGATGCCGGGAGCCGGAATTCTCTATTATGATGGAGAACAGATTTATGGGGCCGGTCTGGCAGCAGAGTACCATTACAGTATACCCATTGGTTATAAGCGTACTCTGGCATTTGCGGGAGGAATCGTTCTTGCTGTGCTGTTACTCTTAGCTGTGATCCGCAGGATTTATAAGGATCACAAGAAGGATTCGCTTATTACTGTGGAACGGGCATTCCGGTTCACAGCCAACCCGCTTACTGCATTATTTTTGTTTGTCGGCTTTGGGATGATTTTTACCGGGAGACTGAGTGATTATCTATTGGATAATGTTTTTTATACGATAAGCCTTCTTTTCCTTGCAGTGATTTTATTCTATGCCATCAATCATAACCGGGACGGTCAGGGAACACTGCTTACCGGAGATTTTATCAGAGAGCATCTGGCAGATGGATTACAGATGTTGTTTATTGCAGGTGCGATTGCCGCGTGCTGTGACTATATGAACGGACTTTATGAAATTCACCATCAGGTGGCACAGCGCAGGGAAATGCTGTTCTTTGCACTGGTGATGCTGACCATGTTTTCCTTAAAGGAGATTCTGAACCGGTATACCCTGCTTTATGTGATTGTTGCAGGCATTGCCGGAGCAATTTATTATCATAACGGACTTAATGCGCTGGCAGTACGGGAATTTAAAGTAGAGTCAGAGCTTGGAATGAATGTGGAGGTACTGCGGAATACTGTGCTCATTGCCATTCTGTCTGGCTTTATTCTTCTGCGTACCCTGATCTGCTTATGTAAAAAGAAGCTGGCAAAGCCCAATTACTGGTACGGCGCGCTTATGCTGCTGTTCTTTGCAAGTATTGTGATTTTCCGGAATACCAGATGGTGGACGGTTGTGTTGGCTGTCAGCTTCACTTTATTATATTTAAGCTATGGAATGTGGGAGCATCGCAGCCATTTTCTTACCAATGTTTTGTGGGGAATTGTGATTCATTTCCTGCTTTCCATGGGATACGCACTGCTGCACCGCCCCTATCTTACGTACCGGTATGCCCGTTATCCGTTTGTATTCCATACCGTAACAACGACCGCGACTTACCTTACGACAGTGGAATGTGCGGTGATCGTACTGCTTTTGATGAAACTGTATCGTACGACGAAGCTGCGGGAAATCTATAAAGAGCTGATTCTGTTTGGTATTGTGTCTTCTTATATGCTGTTTACCATGGCACGTACCGGCTTGCTTGCGGTAGCGCTTACCGGTCTTGCAGCATGGCTTATCATTGCAGGAGGAAAGGGAAAACAGCGTGTTCGCTGTCTCCTTACCAATCTGGGACTTATGGTGCTTGCCGTACTTGTGATGTTCCCTGTAACATTTACTTTACAGAGAAATATTCCCGGTATTGTCGGAGAACCGGTGCCGTTTGAAATTGAGGAATGGCCGGATCAGGTAATGCGCGGACATAATCTGACTTCCATACGCTATATGCGGATCGGAAGATTTGTGGATGTGTTTGCAAATAAGATTTTCGGCATACCAGAAGGAACCTTTGATTTTTATGGAGAAATTGCCGAATATAAGGCAACACATGATGAGAATGGAAATGAAATTCCAAAGCTCGTAGCGTCAGTCGAATTTATACCGTCTTACGTGGAGCCGGTATATGCGGAAAGCACGGGAGATCTTCCGGAAGACATGCAGGATGAGGAAGATTATTCCAATGGACGAACAACGATTTTTAAATCCTATTTTGAACAGTTGAATATGACCGGCCACGATGAAATGGGAGCGGTTCTTCCGGATGGAGAGGTTGCGGTACATGCGCATAACATTTATCTGCAGGTGGCCTACGACCATGGAATCGGTGTTGGAATCCTGTTTGTGGTTTTTGGCGCGGCATCTTTTGGCTGTGCGGTTGTATTTTATATAAAAAAGAAAGAAACCATGGCCTTTGCAGCCCTTCCGATGATCGTGATCTTATCCTTTGCAGTTGCCGGAATGGTGGAATGGATCTTCCATCTGAGCAGTCCAAGCGGATTGATACTGATGCTGGTACTGGCGCCGTTACTTTATAAAGAGAGTTTTGAAAGCGACAACAAAAATGAAAAAGCCTTTTAATTTGAAAAAATTTTATCGAAGAACGTTTCTTGTCATTTACGATATTATCAGTGTGATACTGGCAAGTTATCTGGCATTGATGATCCGTTACGGATTTTCACTTGCAGATATTCCGGAACATTTCATGGAGCCGATTACGAATTTCCTTCCGTTCAGTATCGTGATTACATTGATTGTTCTTTATATTTTCCGCATGTATAACAGCCTGTGGGCCTATGCGGGAGAGACGGAATTGCAGAATCTGATCTGTGCATGTATCATTTCATCTGCATTGCAGGCGGTTGGATTACAGTTCTTCCGCTCTTCGGGAAGACAGGCAGTACCGAGCAGTTACTATTTCCTTTATATGTTCTTGCTGATCAGCTTTATTTTTGCAAGCCGGTTTTCCTATCGGTTTCTGCGAAGCCTGAAACACAAGAGCCAGAATAAGAAAAATGCGATTTCTGTCATGATTGTGGGCGCCGGAGAAGCAGCGAATGTCATTATCAAGGAAATTGTGAACAGTAATTTTTCTACCATGGTCATCCGTTGTATCGTTGACGATGATAAGGGAAAATGGGGAAAGTTCATTCAGGGAATCAAGGTCGTAGGCGGCCGTGATAAGATCATTGAATGTGCGGAACACTATGATATTGATGAAATTATTATTGCAATGCCTTCGATTTCCAGATCTCAGATGAGCAGCATTCTGGATATTTGTAAAGAGACGAATTGCAAGCTGCGTTCCCTTCCGGGAATGTATCAGTTAGTGAATGGGGAAGTCAGTGTAAGCAAGCTTCGTGATGTGGAAGTGGAAGATCTTTTGGGAAGAGATCCGATTGAAGTCGATCTGGAATCGATTCTTTCCTACGTACAGGGCAAGCGCGTTCTGGTAACAGGAGCCGGTGGATCCATCGGAAGCGAGCTGTGCCGTCAGATTGCCTCCCATAAACCATCCTTGCTCATCATGCTGGATATTTATGAGAACAGCATTTATGATGTACAGCAGGAACTGAAAACACATTTCCCGGATCTTAATCTGGAAGTATTGATTGCATCCGTTCGTAATACGAACCGGATGAACTGGATTTTTGATCATTATAAACCGGAAATTGTTTACCATGCAGCAGCGCACAAGCATGTTCCGCTGATGGAGACAAGCCCGAATGAAGCCGTAAAGAATAACGTTTTCGGAACCTGGAAGACGGCTTATGCGGCAGCCATGAATGGAACGAAGCGTTTTGTTATGATTTCCACCGATAAAGCGGTAAACCCGACCAATATCATGGGAGCCAGCAAGCGGATCTGCGAAATGATTATCCAGACGTTTAACAAGCATTTTGATACTGAATTTGTAGCGGTACGTTTTGGAAATGTACTTGGGAGTAACGGAAGTGTCATTCCGTTATTTAAAAAGCAGATTATGGAAGGAGGGCCTGTAACGGTAACCCATCCGGATATTATCCGGTATTTCATGACGATTCCGGAAGCAGTATCACTGGTGCTGCAGGCCGGTGCCTATGCAAAGGGCGGAGAAATCTTTGTCCTTGATATGGGAAAACCGGTGAAGATTCTGGATCTTGCCAGGAACCTGATTAAGCTTTCCGGCTACCGTGTCGGAGAGGATATTAAGATTGAATTTACCGGTTTGCGTCCCGGGGAGAAGCTTTATGAAGAGCTTCTGATGGAAGAAGAGGGACTTAAGGAAACCGATAATAAGATGATTTATATTGGAAAGCCCATTGAACTGGATGAAACCGAATTCTTCGTACAGTTGAAGAAGCTGAAAGAAGAATCCAAGGATGAGAGCAATGACATCCGGGCACTGGTTAAAGAAATTGTACCGACGTATCATTATGCCGATAGCAGTTCAGCCATGCAGAAATGATGGAGCGTGCTGACCGAGGAAGCTGGCTTACAAAGGGAAGCAGGTACCATCATTTCTATAGGGCGGACGCCCGACATGAAATAAGCTGCTTTGGAAGAAGTACAATTCAGATAGAGAACCAGAAAGCAGCTTATGAATGGGCAGGGCTGAATTGCAACAGAAGACCATGCAGAAATGATGGAGCATGCTGACCTATAACAGAAGACCATGCAGAAATGATTGTGCATGCTGAACAGTCACATAGAAAGAAAACAGAAAGAAGGATGCAGTATGGAAAAGAAGCGGATTTACCTTTCTTCCCCGACCATGCATGGAGAGGAACAGGCATTTATTAATGAGGCATTTGCAACAAACTGGGTGGCTCCGTTAGGACCGAATGTCAATGCACTGGAACAGGAAATGGCAGCCTATATGGGGGGCGGTCATGCCTGCGCACTGAGTGCCGGAACAGCAGCCATTCATCTGGCACTTCGCATTTTAGGCATTGGACAGGGAGATGTTGTATTTGCACCAAGCCTTACCTTTGATGCTACCTGCAATCCGATTGTATATGAAAAAGGAACACCGGTATTTATCGATTCCGAAAAGGATACCTGGAACATGGATCCGGAAGCCCTCCGCAAGGCCTTTGAAAAGCATCCGGAGGCCAAAGCCGTAATCGTCGTTCATCTTTACGGAACTCCGGCAAAGCTCAACGAAATCATGGCCATCTGCGAGGAACACCATGTGCCGCTTATCGAGGATGCAGCAGAATCCTTAAGCAGCACTTATCGTGGAAAGCAGACAGGAACCTTTGGAAGGGTTGGCATTATCTCCTTTAATGGCAACAAGATTATTACGACCTCCGGCGGCGGCATGCTGTTATCAGCAGATGAGGAAATCACGAAGAAAGCGCTTTTCCTTGCTACACAGGCAAGAGATCAGGCCAGATATTACCAGCATTCCGAACTTGGTTATAACTACCGTATGAGTAATGTGGTTGCCGGAATTGGAAGAGGACAACTTCTTCATCTGGAAGAGCATAAGGCATTGAAAAAGGCAATTTATCAGCAATATAAGGAAGCCTTTGCAGATATTGACGAAATTACCATGAATCCTTTAAATCCAGATGGAGACGCCAACAACTGGCTTTCCTGTATCACAATCAAAGAGGGAAGCAGGGTAATGCCGAATGACATTATGGATGCATTGGATGCTGAGAATATTGAGTCCCGCCCGATCTGGAAACCGATGCATTTACAGCCTATTTATGCAGATGCCGAATTCTTTATGGCAGATGGTGAGCAGCCCAATGCTGCGAAAGTAAAGGGTGACAATGGCGAGGACTGGGACAGAAGTGTAAGCGGTGATATTTTCCGCAGAGGCTTATGTTTGCCAAGCGACATTAAGAACACGAAGGAAGATATGGAACGTATTATCAAAATTGTCAGAAGCTGCTTTGGATGATTTGATTTAGTTTTTTAGTTGTAAATTATCTATGCCAGTACCAAAACAAAAAAATTAATGTAACTCATGAACTGGTAAAAGTAACGTGATTTACGGCACAAGCATACTTAGTTTCAGGGCATAGCGGAGGTGCTTAGAAGTTCATTTATTTCGTACGTAGGCAGCAAGGATTGGACATGGATGTCCAATCAAGCAGCAATCGAGCCCGGATGGCTCGTTGATGCGGTTGCGTCCGTATTTAATATAGCAAGTCGAAATAAATAGAACTTCTTAGCACCGGAGATCCGCCCTGGAACAAGTATGCTGTGCCGGAATCAGAACCGGAATCAGAACCGGAATCAGAACCGGAATCAGAACCAGAACACTAAAGGAGACTCCCCTCTATGTACAAAAACTGCATCAAACGCCTGCTGGACATCCTTTTATCCTTAATCGGGATTCTCCTGCTGTGCTGGCTTTACCTGATTCTCTTTATTCTGGTAAGGGTCAAGCTGGGAAGCCCGGTGCTTTTCAAACAGCAGCGTCCCGGCAAGAATGAAAAAATCTTTACCCTATATAAATTCCGTACCATGACGGATGCAAGGGATGAAAATGGAAATCTGCTTCCGGATGAAGTCCGGCTGACTTCTTTTGGTAAAATGCTTCGCAGTACCAGTCTGGATGAACTGCCGGAATTATTTAACATCCTAAAAGGGGACATGAGCCTTATTGGTCCACGACCGTTGCTGGTAAAGTATTTACCTCTTTATAATGAAGAACAAAAGCACCGGCATGATGTGAGACCGGGATTGACCGGACTGGCGCAGGTAAACGGACGTAATGCAATTTCATGGGAAAAGAAGTTTGAGTATGATGTAGAATATGTCAGAAATATCTCGTTTTTGCTGGATTGCAGGATTTTTTTGCAGACAGTAAAGGCTGTTTTCAAAAGAGAAGGCATAAGCAGTGCGACGGATGCCACGATGGAAGCATTTAAAGGAACACCGAAAGAATGAGAGATCAGAAATCAGAAAGGATAGAACTGTGAATATTTTATTTTGTAGTGTGGGAAGACGATGTGAATTATTAAAAGATTTTCGGACGACGATGGGAGAAAAGATAAAAATAGTTGTTACGGATAACAGTCCTGTGGCACCGGCAATGGCATTTGCGGATAAAGCATATCTTGTGCCATTAATTACGGATTCTTCTTATATTTCAATTATTTTGGATATTTGTAAAAAAGAGGATATTCAGGCAGTAACAACACTGATTGATCCGGAAATTATGCTTCTTGCACAACACAGAGCAGAGTTTGAAAAAATCGGAGTGCTTGTTCTGGCTCCTTACGAAGAAACTGCAAGGCTGTGCTTTAATAAATACGAGATGTATCGTTTCCTGGTAGAAAAGAATATTCCAACGGTCAAAACATATGGTACCTATGGGGAGTTTATGCAGGCTTATGAAGTAGGAGAGATTTCTTTCCCTGTTTTTGTGAAACCCAGAACCGGAAGTGGAAGCGTGGGTGCGAGAAAAATTGATACACCGGAGTTGCTGAAACAAGTGACAGAACAGGATGAAAGTTTGATTATTCAGGAACTGATGACCGGAAAAGACCTTGATGCGGATGTCTATGTAGACACGATAAGTCACAAGCCGGTTGCAATTTTTTCGAAAAAGAAACTCTCGACAACGATAGGTGGTGCCAATAAAACGATATCCTTTAAAGATCAGAAGTTATTTGATTTTGTACAGAAAATAATGGCTGTTTTGCAATTTAACGGACCACTGGATATGGATTTCTTTTACCAGAACGGACAGTATTATTTATCAGAAATCAATCCGCGCTTCGGAGGTGCTTATCTGCATGCGTATGGTGCAGGAGTCGATTTCGTGAAACTGATCAGGGGGAATGTGGAAGGACACGAAAACCCAGTAAATATTGGAAATTATGAAGAAGATGTCGTTATGATGATGTATGACAGCGTTGTCATAAAAAAGAAAAGTGAATTAGACGCAAATATGATCTCCGTAATTTGAATGGAAACAGAAAAACGCCTTGAACCAGTAGAAATCAGATGCCGGTTCAGGGCGTTGTTTGAAACTAAGATAATAGGTTCTGATAGGCCTCCACCACAATTTGCCGGTTAAAATGCTCTTTTACATGCTGATATCCATACTTGCCCATATTACAGCGCTCCTCAGATGAATAGGCGATCACCGTCTGAATTGCTTCAAAAAGGGATTCTTTGCTTCTTGCCGGAAACAGAATTCCGCTTTTTGAAGTGACTGTTTCGCGACAGCCCGGAACATCCGTAGTTAAGATACCTCTTCCGCAGGCTGCAGCTTCCAGACATACATTGGAAAGTCCTTCGTGATAGGAGGGATGAACGAGAATGTGACAATTTTCCATAACTTCCGGTACATTGTCAATATGACCGTAGTAGGTAAGATATCCTTGATTTTCCAATTCCTCAATCATGGGCTCGTATGCAGAACGGCTTTCCTCTTCATATTCTCCCACAAGCTCGAAATGAACATTGGAATATGCTTCGGATATTTTTTGCACAGCGTAAAGGTATTCCTCAATTCCTTTGTCTTTCATAATGCGCAGGACGGCTAGAAAACGAATTCCCTGTTTCTCAGAAGGATAAGGACATAACGGATGCTCTTTCAGGTTTACACCGGAACCCGGAAGTAAATGGGCGTTTTGCAATGCAATTTTATGTTTTTGCATGAATTGCAGATTCCCTTCATTTTGGAAGAATACACGTAAGGCCTTTGAGGTAACATATCTGTATAAAAGTAATAATATTTTGCCAAGTAGTCCCGGATTCTCCAAAGCAGTACCTAATCCGGTAATGTTCATTGCGTAAGGGATTCTGCAGACTCTGGCAGCAATACCACCATAAAGATTGGGTTTTATGGTATAAGTAAGTATCAGATCAGGTTTTTCTTTTTTTAGAAGAGACTGATATTCCCGTAGCAATCTGAAATCCTTTACAGGATTCATGCCACGCCGTTCCAGATCGCAGGGAATAATTCCGGCGCCCAGCTTTTCCAGTTTGGTGCAGTTTTCATCAAGCGGAACACTGACAAGGACATCAGCTCCATTTTGAATAAAGGAAGATATTACCTCTTTACGAAATAAAAATAAACCATTTGCATAATTTGATAAAATTAAAATTTTCATAAAAACCTCGTCTTAAGTTTCTGCTTTCGTAACTGACCAGACAGAAGCTGTCACAATTCTTATTATACACTATTTATCAGGTGAAAGCACTTTTTTTGAAAAATCTGCATCTGCCAATTTTCTACATATCAGATTATCTAGGTAAATTTGTAGTTGATCATTATGATGTTACAGATTTTAGAAAAGTAGAAAATAATTTATGGGATAAAGCAAAAAAATTATAATGTTTCTGCGTGGTTTTCAAAAGTGAGTTCCCTGTTGAAATATATAGAGCGGTGGTGTTATAATAACTACGTATTTTTGAATAGTTACTGCTTTTAATGTAAAAGTGAAATGGAGAAAGAGAAGATATGGGCTTATTAGAAGAACTTTTGAACAAAGAAACGAAGCTGTCACTGGTAGGTCTTGGTTATGTTGGCATGCCGATTGCAGTTGCTTTTGCAAAGAAGATTCCGGTTGTCGGATATGATTTGAACGAGAAGAAAATTGAACTATATAAAAAGGGTGTTGATCCAACGAATGAAGTTGGAAATGAGGCGATTAAGAACACAACCGTGGATTTTACTGCAGATCCTGCAAGGCTGCGTGAGGCAAAGTTTCATATCGTAGCAGTTCCTACTCCGGTAAATGATGACCATACCCCAGACTTGACACCGGTAGAAGGTGCCAGCCGGATCTTAGGACAGAATCTGACCAAAGGCTCTGTTGTGGTGTTTGAATCCACGGTTTATCCGGGAGTTACTGAAGATATCTGTGTACCGATTCTAGAGAAAGAATCCGGATTGAAATGCGGTGTGGATTTCAAGATCGGATATTCTCCGGAACGTATTAATCCGGGAGATAAGGTGCATCGGCTTGAAACAATTACGAAGATTGTATCCGGTATGGACGAAGAAACACTGGATACCGTTGCGAAGGTTTATGAGCTGGTTGTGGAAGCCGGAGTATATCGTGCGGAGTCCATTAAGGTAGCAGAGGCTGCCAAGGTGATTGAGAATAGCCAGCGTGATATTAACATTGCATTTATGAATGAATTGTCCATGATCTTTAACAAGATGGGCATTGATACCAAGTCCGTATTGGAGGCAGCAGGAACCAAATGGAATTTCCTGAAATTTGCGCCGGGACTTGTCGGAGGACACTGTATCGGCATAGATCCATATTATCTGACCTATAAGGCAGAGTCCCTTGGATATCATTCCCAGATCATTTTATCCGGACGCCGGATCAATGATGATATGGGCAAATATGTGGCAGAATCCCTTGTTAAGAATCTGATTAAGGCAGAGATTCCGGTAAGAGGAGCTAAGGTGGCGATATTGGGATTTACCTTCAAGGAAAATTGTCCGGATACCAGAAATACTAAGGTCATTGATATATATAAAGAGCTGGGAGAATATGGAATTACTCCGATCGTGGTAGATCCGGCAGCGGATGCAGACGAAGCAAAGCGGCTTTATGGAATTACCTTTGAAACCATGGATGCCGTGAAGGATATGGATGCGGTTGTCATTGCAGTAGCACATAAGCAGTTCCTTTCTTTTACCAAAGAACAGATCAGCGGGTTCTTTAATCCCTCCTATGAGAAGAAGGTACTTATGGATATCAAGGGAATCCTTGAACGGAAAGAATATCTTTCCGATGATTACATTTATTGGAGATTATAGAATGAGTAAATGGGCAGAGCAGACAGACAGTAATAAGAAACGGTGGATTCCTTTTCTGTTACTGGCAGCTCTGCTTTTATTTTTTGAAGGAATGTTTCTGGTTTATGGCCCCGGAGTATATAATGATTCAGAGCAGTATCTGCAGATGCATATTCACCGGGAACCGTTGTATCCCCTGTTTTTGTGGGTGCTTCGTCTATGTACTTCGGAACATTACCTGATCCTTATGGGAATTGTGCAGAATTTTTTTATGGCAGTGGCGATCTGGCTTCTGGCAAGATCCATTGCACGGAGATTTTCTCTTTCCAATGGCGGGCAGCTTCTGCTTGTTTTGATTCAGGTCTTCCCACATTTGATGACGAAATATTTTTCTGTGATGAGTGTTTTTATTACGAATTCCGTTATGAGTGAGGCACTGACTTTTCCGTTATTTACGTTATGGGTGATGAATGCACTGGAACTCTTGTGGGAAGGAAGGAGAAAGAATGCGGTGGGAATGCTGTTGCTCTCCATTCTGCTTAGTCTTACACGGAGTCAGATGATGGTCACGATTTTAATTTTCTTTTTTGCAGTATTATATCGGATGATCTTAGACAACAAAAAGAAAAGAATGCTGGTTTCCACACTCGGACTGGTTGTGTTGATCGCAGCAGCTTTTGGTGTACGCACCTTGACGGTGCGGTGCTATAATCTTGCGGTGCATGGTAGATTCATCAACAATACCTATGGAAATGTGAATCTGGTAACGGATATGATCTATGCATGTGATCGTGAAGATGGAGAAAACATCAAGGATGAACAGACGAGAGCGTTCTTCTATGAAATTTTTGACAAGGCATGGGAAATTGAAGGCAATTATCAATTTGCAGGAAATTCCTTGAGCCAGCGGGCAGAGCATATTGAGCAGAAGCATGACAATATTAAATTTTATTGTGTTGAGGATACTTTTTATCAATACTATGATCAAAATGTGACAACCGATTATATTACCCAGAACCTTTTAGCAGACGAACAGGCCGCAGAAATTATGAAGGCGATCCTTCCCCAATGTTTCAAAAACTGGCTGCTGACCTACTGCGGGATCGTATATTATGGGCTGATCCGGAGCATTGCGGTGGTACATCCATGGATTAATGCTGTGGCAGTATTGATTTATGTGTCTGCAATTGTAAATACCATATGGTTATGGAAGAGAAGCCCGAAGAGTCCGGCCATTCCTATGATGTGTATTTCCCTTCTTTTCATTGCAGGGAATACAGCGGCAGTGGCACTGACCATTATGTGCCTGTCGCGCTATATGATTTATGGATTTTCCCTTTTCTACCTGTCGTATCTCATGGTGGCGGCAGAGTTGCTTAGAACGTACCAATGTGATAAAATGGTAACTATTCAGAGCCATGCAAAATCTGATAAATATGATCGAAATGCTTGCATTTCGGAGCATATTTGACAGATTTTATATGGCGAAGTAACTACATGAGCAAAACATAAGCTGTGAAACAGCGGTTTTGCGAATGTAGTTCTGAATAGTTACGAAAGAATAATAATTAAAATCGGCAGCTTATGAATGGCATGGCATGGGTGAACAAATGTGAAGAAAGGATAAAACAATGGGATATCAGAATCTTGTATTTGATAAAGAAAGTGTATTTTTAGTAACAGGTGGTGCCGGTTTTATCGGATCGAACCTCTGCGAAGCAATTTTGAATATGGGTTATACCGTACGATGCCTGGATAATCTTTCCACCGGCAAATATGAAAACATTGAGCCGTTTACACAGAATCCCCGGTTTACGTTCATAAAAGGAGACATCCGGGATCTGGATACCTGTATGAAGGCGACGAAGGGCGTGGATTATGTGTTGAATCAGGCTGCTTGGGGAAGTGTACCTCGAAGCATTGAGATGCCTCTTTTATATGAGGAAATCAATATCCGCGGAACCTTAAATATGATGGAAGCATCCAGACAGAACGGGGTAAAGAAATTTGTCTATGCATCCAGCTCTTCCGTATATGGAGACCATCCGGTACTTCCGAAGAAGGAAGGACAGGAAGGAAAGCTGTTATCTCCTTATGCCCTTACGAAGCGTGTGGATGAGGAGTACGGCAGACTGTATAAGGTGCTGTATGGCCTCGATACTTATGGAATGCGTTATTTTAACGTATTTGGACGCAGACAGGATCCGAATGGTGTATATGCAGCAGTGATTCCGAAGTTTATCAAACAGTTAATGGATGGCGAGACGCCTACGATCAATGGAGATGGAAAGCAGTCCAGAGATTTTACCTATGTTGAGAATGTTATAGAAGCGAACTTAAAAGCATGTCAGGCTTCTTCGGAAGCAGCCGGTGAAGCATTTAACATAGGCGCAGGCGGCAGGGAGTTCCTCATTGATGTTTATCACAATATTTGTAAAGCTCTGAATAAAGAGGTTGAACCGAACTTTGGCCCCAACCGTAAGGGAGATATCAGGGATTCCAATGCCGATATCAGTAAGGCAAAAGAACTGCTCGGCTATGATCCGGATTATGACTTTGCCAAGGGAATTGCCCTTGCCATTGACTGGTACAAGGAAAACCTGTAAGGGAGAATCGGGAATGGACAAGCCAGTTAAAATTCTGCAGATTGTCGGATCCATGCATCCGGGAGGAATCGAGAATTTTGTGATGAATCTTTACGAGCATATTGACCGGGAACGATTTCCTTTTGATTTTGTTGTGCATAAGCAGCAGGAGGGAGATTACACAGAGCGGATTGAAGAATTGGGAGGCAAGAGTTATTTACTTCCAAGACTGACGCGTAGTCCCATTCGGAATTTGCTGGGAATCTATCGGTTGGTGAAGGAGAATCACTATGACATTGTGATTCGTCATACACCAAATGCTTTAATTGCACCACAGCTTCTTGCAGCACGTCTGGCCGGTGCACATACAATTTGCCATGCACACAGTGAGACGGACAAGCAGAAGGTGCTTCATGTGCTTGGAAAAGCATTACTTAAGCTTGCTGCTGAACAAAGAATTGCCTGTTCTGTAAATGCAGGAAAATGGATGTTTGGAAAGCAACGTTATGAAATTGTACACAATGCGGTAGATATCTCTTTGTTCCAGTACTCCAGGGAAAAGGAAGGGAAGATCCGGAATGAATTTCAACTTGGAGAATGCCATATTTATGGGCATGTTGGAAATTTTGTATGGTCAAAGAATCATCTGCTGATGCTGCAGATTTTTAAAGAAATTCAAAAACAGGATCCGGAAGCGGTATTGTTCTTTGTTGGACAGGGAACGATGCAGAAGGAAATTGAAGAAAAAATACAGGAACTCTCTCTTCAGAACCGTGTGATTCTTACAGGAGTCCGCAAGGATGTGCCTGCTTTGATGTCCGCGTTTAATATGCTGTTGTTTCCATCGGTATATGAAGGGCTTCCACTTACTTTGATTGAGGCGCAGGCAGCAGGGCTGCCCTGCCTGATATCAGACAGTATTACAAAGGATGTAATTGTAACAGAAGGGCTGGTGAAGTCGTATTCACTGGAAAAACAGCCGGGAGAATGGGCTGTGGAAGCAGTTCAAATGGTCAGAGAGAATAGTGATGCTACCAGAGAATGCCAACGGGAACAGATTGTTAAAGCCGGATATGATTTGGATGCTTTAGTAAGATGGTATCAGGACTATTTTACTCAGATTGTTGCCAGATAGAGAAAACAGATCTGGGAGGTATTTATGCAGAACGATAAAAAAACAGATGAGAATAAGCCTCTGCATGTCCTTCATGTGTTTGGCAGGTTAAATCGTGGCGGCGCTGAAAGCCGTGTTATGGATCTGTACCGGAATATGGATCGTACGAAGGTGCAGTTTGATTTTATGCAGCACACTACCAGGGTGTGTGATTTTCAAACGGAAATCGAACAGTTGGGAGGAAAGGTTTATCACGTTCCTCCTTTTCGTTTTTGGAATTATTTTTCCTATTGCAAGGCGTGGAAACAGTTTATCAAAGAACATCCGGAGATCCGGATTGTGCACGGACATATGACGAGTACGGCATCCGTTTATCTGCCGATTGCACACAAAAAGGGTGTTTTCACGATTGCACATTCGAGAAATGCCGGTGTGGATAAAGGGATCAAAGGAAAGCTTACGAAGTTCCTGCGCCGGAATCTGAAAGAAAAATGTGACCGCTGCTTTGCCTGCTCGAAGCTTGCAGGGGAAGCAGTGTTTGGAAAAGCAGCAATGGAACAGGGAAGTGTAACGATCATTCCTAATGCCATTGATGCAGCGAGGTTTACTTTTGATCCGGAAGAGCGTAAGAAGAAACGGGAAGAGCTTCATATTCGACCGGAAGAGTTCCTGATCGGAGAGGTTGGCCGGTTTGATCCACAGAAAAACCAGAAATATGCCGTGGAGATTCTGGCAGAATGCAGAAAGAAGAATTTCCCGGCAAAACTGATTCTGATTGGCGAAGGTCCACTGATGGAAACGGTGCGGCAGCAGGTGGAGGAACTTCAGCTTCAGAAATACGTGATTTTTACCGGCTTGCAGAAGAATGTGGCGCCATTTTATCAGGCAATGGATTTCTTCCTGCTTCCGTCCTTTTATGAGGGACTGCCGGGAGTGGCAGTGGAAGCACAGGCAAGTGGCTTACGGGGAATTCTGTCCGATGCGATCACGACAGAAACAGCAATGACTACTCTGATGGAATTCCGGAGTGTACAGGAACCGGCAGAAGTCTGGGCAGACCGGATTATTGCCTGTGGACATTATGAAAGACAAAATACATTAAAAGAGCTGCAGGAGGCTGGTTTTGATGTGAAGTCACTGGCAAAGCAGCTGCAGGATTTCTATTTGCGTGTGAGTGAAGATCATGCACAGAAGTTTTGATCAATGGAGAAACTGAAATGGAAAAGCGAAAAATCGTATTTCATTTGAACTGTCTGGAACATGGAGGCGCAGAGAGGGTTGTATCGAATCTGGCCAACCAGTTCGGACAGGAAGGATATGAGGTAATCGTAGCGACAGAGTGGCGGGGGGAAGATGAATTTGTTTTAAATCCTTACGTACGTCGTGAAATTGTAGGTTTGAAGCCGGAGGATGAGAAGAAATCCAGAGTTGCAAAGTTCCTGCTTCGTATCAAGTATTTAAGAAAGTTTCTTAAGAAGGAAAGGCCGGATATGGTGATTGC
>CAVJLN010000032.1:14061-31082 GCA_963650485.1 Bacteroidaceae bacterium | reverse complement strand
TCCTGGCCTATATTTTTCATTTTGACGCAAATCTGACGCAATGAATACTGATTTTTAACTGTTTATCCGTATTCCGTATCAGACCGTGTAATGGGTTATAGTGGCTTATCAGCCCTCATATCCGTTTGATAGGATTGAAGTCAATTTACGTATTGTGGGTCAATTTGGGTCACAAATAAATCGATTTAAGCACTGATAACGACAATTACTTATCCAGGCTCTTCATCGTCGGGAACAATAACACATCCCTGATTGCCTGACTGTTGGTAAGCAGCATCACCAGCCGGTCGATGCCATAGCCGATACCACCTGTCGGAGGCATACCAATGCTCAGTGCATTTAAGAAGTCCTCGTCGGTATGATTTGCTTCCTCATCACCTGCTTCAAATGCGGCATCCTGTGCAGCAAAACGTTCTCTCTGGTCGATCGGATCGTTCAACTCGGAATATGCATTACACATTTCCCATGTATTAATAAATAGCTCGAAGCGCTCTACCTTGCTCGGGTCATCCGGTCTCTTCTTGGTAAGCGGAGAAATCGCAAGCGGATGGTCGGTAACGAAAGTAGGCTGAATCAGATTCTCTTCACAATATTCTTCGAAGAACAGGTTCACGATATCACCCTTGGTATGACGGTCTTCGAATTCAATGTTATGCTGCTTTGCAAGTGCCTTGGCTTCTTCATCGGTTGCTACCGCATCAAAGTCCACACCCGCATATTTCTTAATGCAGTCGGTCATGGTGATCCGTTCAAACGGCTTGCCAAAATCCAGTTCAATGCCGTTATATTCAAACCTAGTTGTACCAAGTACTGCTTCTGCCAGATAACGGAACATGGACTCGGTCAGCTCCATCATTCCTTCATAATCGGTATAAGCCTGATACAATTCCATTAAGGTAAATTCCGGATTGTGTCTGGTATCAACACCTTCATTACGGAATACTCGTCCGATTTCATAGACTCTCTCAAGACCACCAACGATCAGTCTCTTCAGATATAATTCCAGAGAGATACGAAGCTTCACATCTTCATCCAGAGCATTGTAATGGGTCTCGAACGGTCTTGCGGCAGCACCACCAGCATTGGATACCAGCATGGGAGTTTCGACTTCCATGAAGTTTCTGCCGTCTAAGAACTTACGGATTTCCTTAATGATCCGGGAACGCTTAATGAACACCTCTTTGCTGTCGGCATTCATGATCAAATCGACATATCTCTGACGATAACGGGTATCGGTATCGGTTAGTCCATGGAACTTCTCCGGCAGAATCTGCAGGCTCTTGCTAAGCATGGTTATTTCCACTGCATGAATGGAAATCTCACCGGTCTTCGTACGGAACACATATCCCTTAATACCATAAATATCACCAATATCGGATTTCTTGAAGTCGGCATAGGATTCTTCCCCGATGGCATCCTTTGCCACATAAACCTGAATGGTTCCCTTCAAATCCTGAATATTACAGAAAGAAGCCTTACCCATGACCCGCTTGAACATCATACGTCCTGCGATGGATACCATAATCGGATCTGCATCCATGATGGCTCTTCTCTCATTGTAATCGGCATTCAGCACTTCCTTTGCTTCTGCTTCGTCCATGCCCTCTACATTGGGAGCTGCATGTCCTGCCAGAAGTTTTGCTTCATGCGCAATATATAATTCCTTCGCTTCATCGGTATGATGCGTCTGATCATACTTGGTAATCTGGAAGGGATCCTTGCCAGCTTCCTGTAAGGCTGCAAGCTTCTCTCTACGAACCTTCAGAAGCTGATTGACGTCCTGTTCCGGCTTCTGATTATTTTGTGGTTGCTTATTCTGTTCTGCCACGATAACACTCCTTATCTATTCCTTAATTGGAACGCTGGATTTCCATTACTTCGTATTTTAAAATACCTGCCTGAGTCTCTACTTCAACGATATCCTTTACTTTATGTCCGATCAGGGCCTTTCCTACAGGAGATTCATTGGAAATCTTTCCCTTAAGGCTATTTGCTTCGGTAGAACCAACGATCTTGTAATCCAGATCTTCGTTAAACTCAAGGTCACGGATCTTCACACGGCATCCGATGCTGATCTTATCAAGATCCACTTCATCTTCATCAACAACTTCGGCATTCTTGAGGATCTTCTCTAATTCCTCAATTCTTGCTTCGATGTCTCTCTGCTCGTCCTTTGCTGCATCGTACTCTGCATTTTCGGACAAGTCGCCCTGTTCTCTTGCTTCCTTAATCTTCTGTGCGATCTCACGTCTTCTGACTACCTTGAGATCATGAAGCTCTTCCTCATATTTACGAAGACCTTCGTAAGTAAGTATGTTTTTCTTCTCTTCCATCACAATCGCCCTTTCGTTCTCTCTTTCTATTTGTAACTACCCATAACGCAGTCCTGAATAGTTATATACATCTTCTATTTCCATAGTGAACTAATGTATTATACCCATTTTTCACTGTAGCGTCAAGGAATTTCCATGCCTGCGCCCTGCGGATCACCACCGCACCGTCCGGAATCTTCCGATCAAAAATCAGAATCATTCCGTATTCTTCATACAGATAATTCTGAAGGCTCTCCGAAACCGTTCCTTCCTCCCCTGTCCAGACCACATTTTTAAGCCTTGGCAGATAGGGAATCAGCAGCTCTATCAGCTGCTCCGCATCCTGCATGCCCTGATTCCATTCCTCCGGAAGATAAAGTGTTTCAAACGGCCGCTGTGCATAGAGCCATGCCTGCAGCACACTGAAAGGAAGAGCCTGCTCTGTCACCGGCCATGCTTTTTCCTGAAACTGCGCACTATAAAGCATTTCCCAACAATCGTAATCGCATTCCGCTTTTCCTTTAAGTTCTTCCAGTTCCTTTTGCAGCTCCGGAATTTTCCATTTCTTAGGCTTTTTACGGAACAGGCTTTCCTTCCGGTACTCCGGCCAGAGTGCATAATAGACGGAAACGCTGCCGGAAGGAATCGGAAGCCGCCTTTTTACTTCATAAATCTCTATGGGCTTATGATAAATTCCATCCGCCTGCATCATCAGGTAAAAGATATGATACTGTTTTTTTGACATCAGAGACCCCTGCTCGCCAGCCGGGACAAAGCTTCCCGGACACAACGGTAAAGCAGTTCCCTCACTTATGAATAGCGTATGCCGGTTATTCTTAAATTAGAAGTCCATTCTGCCGGATTGGCATATTGCCTCCAGAGTCACCGGCACACCTACCGGATCCATCCGGATTGAATTACTCTATAAAAATTCGCTGCACCGTTTCCTTCAGGGTTTCAAAATCATCAATTTCATTCACCTGTCTGCGCAGTGCTGCCGAGTGGGGGTAGCCTGCCGTGTACCAGGCAATATGCTTACGCATTTCACGGACGGCCGTGTATTCTCCCTTCAGCTCAAGCTCCATCTGTGCATGACGCAGAATCATATCACCTACTTCATCTGCTGTTGGACTTTCCAGAACCTCTCCTGTATCCAGATAATGATTGATTTCCCGGAAAATCCATGGATTTCCGCGGACGGCACGCCCGATCATTATGCCATCGCAGCCGGTCTGCTTTAAAAGAGCTGCTGCCGACTTTCCATCCGTCACATCGCCATTTCCGAATACCGGAATGGACACGGCTTCCTTCACCTGTGCAATGATGTCCCAGTCCGCTTTTCCGGCATAATACTGTTCCCTGGTTCTTCCATGGACTGCCACGGCTGCCGCACCGCTCTGCTCGGCAATCCTCGCAATCTCCACGGCATTCACATGCTCCTCGTCAAAGCCCTTGCGGAATTTTACGGTGACGGGCTTGTGAATTGCCTTTACCGTGCGGCTGATAATCTCTTCCACAAGCTTCGGATTCTTCATCAGTGCCGAACCCTCGCCGTTATTTACCACCTTCGGAACCGGACACCCCATGTTGATATCCAGAATATCGAATGGCTTTTCTTCTATCTGCTTTGCCATCTCACTGATGATTTCAGGATCTGAACCAAACAACTGCAAAGAAACCGGATGCTCCTCCGGATCAATCTCCATGAGTTCTTCGGTATTGCGGTTCTTATAGTAAATCGCCTTGGCGCTCACCATTTCCATGCAGACAAGTCCTGCGCCCTGTTCTGCGCATAACACACGAAATGGCAGGTCGGTTACTCCTGCCATCGGTGCCAGTATCGTATTATTTTGAAGAGTTACCTCTCCGATCTGTATTTTTCTCATAAATAATTCGAAGTCCTTCCAATGTAAGATCCCGGTCATAAATCTGGATCTCATCCGTTTCGTCCGCAATAATTCTTCCAAGTCCGCCGGTCGCAACCACCTTCATGCTGTCATAACCGCTTTCCTTACGCACCTGGCGGATGATGTATTCGGTCTGTCCGATCTGTCCGTATACCAGTCCTGCCTGCATACTGCTGATAGTTTCCCTTGCCAGTATGGACTTCGGCTTCTTAATCTCAATCTCCGGAAGCTTTGCCGTATCCTCCCACAATGCCTTGGCAGAAATTTTGATTCCCGGTGCCGTGATCCCTACCGAAAACGAGCCGTCCTCTGCCACAAGATCATAGGTTGTTGCCGTTCCGAAGTCAATAACCAGCACCGGACCGCCGTATTTTTCATAGGCGGCAACCACATCCACAATACGGTCTGCGCCGATTTCACGGGGATTATCGGAAGTAATACGGACACCTGTTTTTACCCCGGGGCCAACAATCATCGGATTCTTTCCGATATACTTTGCAATACCGTTTACCAGGGAATGCATCACATTCGGCACAACGCTTGCCATGATGACTCCCTCGATTTCTTCCTTCCTCACTCCGTTCGTGCGAAGCAGCTCCCGCAGCGTAATTCCGTACTCATCGGAGGTTCTTGGCTGTTTACTCATCATCCGGAAGGTCGTTTTTAAATTCCTTCCGTCATAAACCCCCATTGTAATATTTGTATTGCCAACATCAACTACTAAAAGCATGTTCTTTCCTTTCCCGCAACCATTCTTCACCGGTAAATGTCAAACCCTCACAGTTACGATGCAAAATCCATTCATAAAACCACTGTTTTACAGTCTTGCAACAGGTATCTGGCTACTATATGTTCAGAAGCTACTCATCTTCCTCATTAAGCAGCCCGCTCATATCCTCATGCAGCACAACCGCCTTGTAATATAAGCTTAAAGACTCAAACAGCTCCTGCCGTTTTCTTCTTACTTCACTGATTAACAGACCGCTTCCGATATCGTCATAGAGATAATCCTCCGGCGCATATTCGGTCCGCAGCTCCACATTACCGTTTTCATCAAACTCAATCGTAAAAATGCCGCCGATCTCTTCGGTAAAAAGCACACAGATAATATGAAGCTCTTCCTGAATGGAAGCAGGGATTCCCTTAAACAGTTCATTAAAGTAATATTTTTTATCATATGCATTGGCTCCGCAGAGCACAACACGTCCTTCTTCCGAAATGTCCTGTCCCGGCTTGTTTTCTTCAGACATACTCATACAATCCTCTCACCGATACCTCTCCTGCATAAACAGGCACAATACCATTCTCTTTTGTTTTTACCAGAAGCTGTCCATGGTTGTCAATCCCCAATGCGATGCCCTCGAACTCTCCCTTCGGATCGAGAACCCGAACCGGCTGATCTAAATTAATCAGATGGGAAATATAGTCCTCCCTCATCAAAGACAAATCCTGTGTCTTTAAAAACTGCTCATACCGGATGGCAAATGCTTTCAGAATATCGTCCCGCACCGCATCGCGTACATCCTCCGGGCGTTCCTCCGTATGCTTTTCCTCATCCCACTGCCAGTGCATACCGCTTTCGATAAAAAGGGAGGTCGCCTTGTCCGCAATCTCTTCCGGAAATTCCTTCTGGTTCACATTGATCCCAACCCCACAGGCCAGTGCATAAGGATGTTCCTTCTGTGTCTTCCCTTCCGGAAAAGCCACATCCTGCTCTAACATCGTTGCCTCGGTCAGAATTCCGACCACCTTTTTCTTATGATGCACGAGGTCATTGGGCCATTTAATCTGACAGTCAAGGCCTGTTGCCTCTTTAATTCCTTCCTGGCAGGCAAGTGCCATAATCAACGTCAGCACCGAAGCCTGCTCCATCGTCACGTCCGGGCGTAGCAGAAGCGTCATGTATAAATTAGAACCGGCAGGAGATTCCCAGGCTCTTCCCCTTCTTCCCCTGCCGCTTATCTGGCGTTCTGCCTGAACCAGTGTTCCTTCCGGTGCACCGGTCTTTGCCCGACGGATAACTTCAAGATTGGTAGAATCAATCTCTTCCCGTTTATCAATCGTAAATTTCATATCTGCTCCCTGTTATAACGTAGCTGCCATAATCGCCTTGATGGTATGCATACGGTTCTCTGCTTCATCGAAAACTACCGACTGCGCCGATTCAAATACTTCGTCTGTCACTTCCATCTCTTTTAAGCCGAACTTCTCGCCGATTTCCTTGCCGGTTGTAGTCTTCAGATCATGGAATGCAGGCAGGCAGTGCATAAAGATTGCCTGAGGTCCGGCATTTTCCATCACGGCACGGTTGACCTGATAGGGACTTAAGGAACGGATTCTCTCATCCCATACGGTATATGGCTCGCCCATGGATACCCATACATCCGTGTAAATGACATCGGCGCCCTTCGTTCCTTCGGTAACATCCTCGGTAAGGGTGATGATTCCGCCGGTCTTAGCTGCAATTTCCCTGCACTGTGCTACCAGTGCTTCATCCGGGAAGTAGCTCTTCGTGGTACATGCTGTAAAGTGCATGCCAAGCTTTGCACAGACTACCATCAGTGAATTTCCCATATTGTAACGGGCATCGCCCATATAAGTAAGCTTTACGCCTTTGATTCTTCCAAGCTTTTCCTTTATGGTTAAAACATCGGCCAGCATCTGTGTAGGATGGAATTCATTGGTTAATCCGTTCCATACCGGAACTCCCGCATACTTCGCCAGATCTTCCACGATCGTCTGCTCGTAGCCACGATACTCGATTCCGTCAAACATTCTGCCTAACACACGTGCGGTATCGGCAATGCTTTCCTTCTTACCGATCTGGGAACCTGAAGGATCCAGATACGTTACCTCCATGCCAAGATCATGTGCCGCTACCTCAAAGGAGCATCTGGTACGTGTACTCGTCTTTTCAAAAATCAGCACGATATTCTTGCCCTGATGCATCTCCTTTGTGAGGATTCCCTTTTTCTTCTTGTCTTTCAGCTCGGCTGCCAGATCCACCAGATACAAAATTTCTTCCGGTGTATAATCCAATAGCTTTAAAAAGCTTCTACCCTTTAAGTCCATCTGCCTTCTCTCCACATCTTTTCTTTCATTTTCCGTAACTATTCAGAACCACCTGGCGCTATGCACATTCTGGTCATATAGACATCATCTGCATTCTTTCATAAGAGCACCTGTCATGATGGTCAACTAAAATACCTAATCGTTCTTCATGATTTCCTTCAAAGAAGCAGCAAGTCCTGCCACGCCCTGAATTTCGGAAGGAATAATGATCTTGGTCGCCTTGCCGTCTGCTGCCTTTTCAAAGGCTTCCAGACTCTTAATTCGAAGGACTGCCTCATCTGCTCCTGCTTCGCGCAGCATACGGATACCGTCTGCGGTTGCCTGCTGTACCTTCAAGATTGCTTCTGCTTCACCTTCTGCCTCACGGATCATCTTTTCCTTTTCGGCTTCTGCGCGGAGAATTGCGGACTGCTTATCTGCTTCCGCTTCCAGAATGGCTGCTTCACGCTTACCTTCTGCAATCGTAATGCTTGCCTTCTTCTCACCCTCTGCTCTGGTAACGGCTTCACGACGTTCACGTTCCGCCTTCATCTGACGCTCCATGGCGTTCTGAATCTCTGCAGGAGGAATAATATTCTTAAGCTCAACACGGTTTACCTTGATACCCCAGGGATCCGTTGCCTCATCCAAGGAAGCCCTCATCTTGGTATTGATGGTCTCTCTGGAAGTCAGGGTCTGATCCAGCTCCAGTTCACCGATGATGTTTCGAAGTGTTGTTGCGGTCAGGTTTTCAATCGCCATAATCGGATTTTCCACACCGTACGCATAAAGCTTCGGATCGGTGATCTGAAAGAACACAACGGTATCAATCCGCATGGTTACGTTATCCTTTGTAATTACTGGCTGCGGTGCGAAGTCCACCACCTGCTCCTTTAAATTAATCCTGCGTGCCACCTTATCAAACACCGGAATTTTGACATGAAACCCAACAGACCAGGTGGACTGGTAAGCTCCGAGACGTTCCACAACATAGGCATAAGCCTGTGGCACAATCTTAATGCTGGACGCTAAAATCACCAGCATAAAAACAAAAAATAACAATATAAACATAGCTAATGCTCCCATTTCTTTCTCCTCTCCATTTAAAAAGCTGCTGCTTTTACTGCTTTGGTGTAACGATCAGCTTCACTCCGCTGACACGCTCGATAACCACCACACAGCCTACCGGAATAGTCGCTTCTTCATCGGTGCTGCGGGCACTCCATTCCTGACCGTTTACAGTCACCTGCCCGATTCCCTGCAGATTATTAATTTCACTGATTACAATGGCCTGCTGTCCGATCAGACTCTCCACATTCGTCCTCACACGATCCTTGTTAAAGTATTTCACAGCTACCGGACGTGTGAAGAACAGTAACAGAGCTGATACAACAAGGAACAGCACAATCTGAACCCATAACGGTGCCTGAACCGCTGCGGCCAGAGTTGCCGCAAGGGCACCTCCCGCAAACCAGATCGTGGTAAGCCCCATCGTGATAATCTCGATAATGACCAATACAACAAACATGATCAGCCAGATCGTAATCATTGAACTCATACTTACTCCCTCTCCCTGTACTCTCAGGGTCTTATGCTTACCAGAAGACGTGATCTCCGATGACGAAGCCGTCATGGCGTCCGGCTCTTCTAAAGTAGGTTGCTCCCCCTACCGAGGTTTCGCCGTTGATGGCTGCCTGTGCTGCCTGAATACAGGCGTCCGGAATGTTTCCTTCGTAAACCCTTGCTACCTTTCCGGACATGGCAGGAGTAAACTGCCCGGAAGAATAAATGACTCCGTAAATGCTTCCCGGATAGGCCGGACTCTTCACACGGTTCATGACAACCGCTCCGACACCGAGCATTCCCTCATAGGGCTGATTGCCAGCTTCACAGTAGATCAATGCCGCCAGGAGCCTTGTTTCATCTGCATCTGCCGAAACAGCACCACGGTTCGCGGTTCTCTTCTTCTCTTCCGCCTCCCGCTCTCTGGCTCGGACCACTTCAATCGTCTCTCCTTCATCAATATGAAAATTAATCTGAATGTATTCCGTTCTTACATATCCGATCTCACCTTCGTAGTCGATGCTGACCCAGTCATCGTTGACAATTTCGATAAAGTCTACCGCATCATCCTTTGCAAGGTAGCAGATCGTTTCTGCTTCTTCGTCCGGTTTCACCCTGACACGTACTGCTTCTGAATTGAGCTTCACAATCCAGTTCCCGACATCCTCTGCCATCCTCTCGGCCTCTTCGCCAAAAACGAGATATTCGTCCTTCGCCCAGCCGATCACATTGCCGGATTTGATCTTCGTCCATCCGTTCTCCTGTTCTAAGATTGTGCCTCCACAATCCTTATACAGGAAGCCGACCTTCTCTGATTTTTCATTCGCCTGTGCACGGACGTTCAACGCATTCTGGACATTCGCCATGGCAAGCTCCGTTTCCATACGTGCCTGCTCAGCTTCAAACTTCTGATAGATGTCCAGTGTCTCCTGCAGCTCCTCCGGTTCGTCCACGGTAAAATCATTGGGATCTAACACAGTACCCACGCCGGAGCACATGAAGTTATGTCCTTCCTTCTCTTCGGCCTGAACGGTTATTTCCTCTGTCAGTAAGAATCCCATGCAGATAACTAATCCTGCAAGGCATACTAACAGCCTCTTTCTCCGATCCATGATGTTTCCTCCACTATACATGAACAAGATGTTACAAACTTGTTACATAATATGTGGATAATATTAACAAATGGTCTAAATCTTGTCAAGTTTGTGGGTAGCGTTCGCCCTAAGCTCAAACTTCGACTACGTCTCGTCTTTGCTAAGTGCTCTACATCTTTCCACACAAGCCCGCACTGCCTGTATTACGCTGCTGCGGAATCCGCGATCCTCCAAAACCTGTACGGCATCAATGGTTGTACCCCCCGGAGAACATACCATATCCTTCAATTCTCCCGGATGTTTCCCTGTTTCCAAGGCAAGGGCTGCGCTTCCCATAATGGACTGTGCGGCAAACCGGTAGGCCTGTGCTCTCGGCATTCCTGCCTGCACTGCTCCGTCTGCAAGTGCCTCTAAAAACAGGAACACATACGCCGGTGAGCTTCCGCTTACCCCGACCACAGCATCCATCAGCTTCTCCGGTACTTCCTCTGCCAGTCCGAAGCTTTGTACCAGAGAAAGGCTCTGCTCCATCTCATCCTTTGTTACAAGCTCATTACAGCACACACCGGTGCATCCCATTCCAACAAGTGCCGGGGTATTCGGCATACAGCGGACGAATTTTAAGCTTCTGCCAAACATTTTCTTAAGGCTGTCCATCGATACGCCTGCCGCAATGCTGACAATCACCGTATCCTCTGAAACCGCATCCTTAATCTGTTCAATCACCTGAGGCAGAACCTGCGGCTTCACGGCAAGTACCAGAATCTCCGCAAAACGTGCCACCTGAATATTATCCTCACCTATGAGAATACCCCAGTTTTGAGAGGCATATTCTTTGGAAGCATCACTTTTTGCACATCCCATGATGTCCGTGGCAGACACCACTTCTTTTTTGAGAATGCCGCCAATCATTGCCTTTGCCATATTGCCAAGTCCGATAAATCCAAGCTTCATGTCAATCCCTTCTTTCCTGCTTATATATATGATGTCGGAGTCAAAAGCCCTCGACTTTGATGCCTACGGATTGTTCCGTGCTTCACACTCTCGTGGCTCATACTCCTATTCTGTCTTCGACAGATACGTGTTCATTAATCAACCGCCTGATACATCAGCAGCGCTGCTGCCACTGCTGCATTTAACGATTCCAGCTTTCCCAGCATCGGAATCCGTATGTATTCATCCGCAAGTGCAGCCGTCTCTTCTTTTAAACCGTTGCCTTCATTGCCGACCAGAAAGGCAGCCCCTCCGGCATAGTCCGGTTCCCGGTAGGATTTCGTTCCTTTCAGGTGAGCCGCATAGATGCGGATTCCTGCTTTCTGCAGCTGTTCGATGGTCTGTTTAAGGTTTCCGGTATATAGAAACGGCACGCGGTACAGCGAGCCCATCGTGGAGCGGATCGTCTTCGGATTATAAATATCTGCGGTTCCCTTACTCATCAGGATGCCATCCACTCCGGCGCCTTCTCCTGTGCGGATCATCGTTCCTAAATTTCCCGGATCCTGAACATCCTCAAGGATAAGGAACAGTGGCCGTTTTCCTTTCTGTTCCTTCCGTTCGCCTGCTTTTTTAAGGAGCGCTGTCAGGTCATAGGTCATCTTTTCCATGAGGAAGAAAAGCCCCTGTGGGGTCTGGGTATCCGACAGTTTCCGGAATACCTCTTCCGATACGATTTCCACAACGATTCCCTGCTTCTCACAGGTCATGATCTTTTTATAGATTCCAGATAATTTATCAAGAGGAGCCTTTCGATAAGACTCCTCCATTTTCTGCCAGACATCCTCCCGGCAGTATATTTCCCTGATTTTTGAAAGCGGAGCTTCCTCGAACATCTTCAAACCTTCCGCCACGAAAAGTCCTTCCTCATTCCTGGTCCGGCTCTTTTCCTTTAGCTGGATCGCATGCTTAATCCGCCCATTGTTCAGACTCGTAATCATAAATCTTCCCTTCAACTCCGTCGTTCACAGCTCTGACTCTCGCAAAACCGTTCCGTACTTTCATAGTCTGCCTTTTCCGGATTATGCTTACTGGGAAAGCAGACGGCTTACCTGATACTGGTATTCCGGAATTTCCTTCTGCATGTTTAACGCTTCTTCAATATCGAAATCCTGGAACTCTCCGTGACGGTAGCCTACCACACGGTTGGTCTTTCCTTCGCAGAGGATGTCTGCCGCATAAGCTCCCATAATGGAGGCATAGAAACGATCCTTACAGGTCGGGGATCCGCCGCGCTGCATGTATCCTAAAATGGTTGCTCTGGTTTCCATTCCGGTGGCAGCCTCGATACGACGTGCCATGGAGGTCGAATGTCCGATTCCTTCGGCATTGATGATGATATGATGCTTTTTGCCGCGCTTACGGCTGTTAATAATATTGTTGATGAGCGCCTGCTCGTTGTAATCGTACTTTTCAGGAAGCAGAATGTCCTCGGCGCCATTCGCCACGCCACACCACAGTGCAATGTAACCGGCGTTACGTCCCATTACCTCGATGATACTGCACCGCTCATGGGAGGATGAGGTATCACGTACCCTATCAATCGCCTGCATGGCGGTATTAATTGCGGTATCAAATCCAATGGTATAGTCAGTACATGCAATATCCAGGTCGATCGTTCCTGGAAGTCCGACGGTGTTGATACCATGTCTGGAAAGTGCCTGTGCGCCACGGTAAGAACCGTCACCGCCAATGACTACCAGTCCGTCAATTTCATGCTTCCGGCAGATCTCTGCTGCCTGTTCCTGAACCTCTTCCTGTTTAAATTCAAGGCATCTGGCGGTTCCAAGAATGGTTCCTCCCTTCTGGATGGTATCGGAAACATCCTTCTTCTCCATATCTACAATCTCTTCATTCAGAAGACCCTGATATCCTTTCTTAATTCCTTTTACCTTCACACCATTGCAGAGTGCCTTACGGACCACTGCGCGAATTGCCGCATTCATACCGGGTGCATCTCCACCGCTTGTAAGCACTCCGATTGTTTTCACCTGACTAGCCATAATTCTCCGATCCTTTCCATGAACAGCTCCTGCTGCCATTTCCTATATTATTGATAAATGTTTCTTAACTGTTCAGTACCTTCACAGTTACGATGCAAAATCCATTCCAAATCGGCTTCGCCGATGGGATTCTGCATTACTGAATCATGTTCTTACGGTCTCAGCAGCAAATGCTTCGACCTGTTCTGAATAGTTACAATGTTTCCTTAATTCTTCCTCTTATATTCCGGATTCCGTTTCAACGCTCCGGAACAGTTTCATTGTACTGGTTTTCTTTCCCTTTTTCAATCTTTTTTACGACTCTTTCCGGATATCCCATGCAATTTTAATATTGTCTTCCCCGTATTTCGCAGCAAGCTGTACCTTCAGCTCTTCGTCAGCCTGCACGCTGTAGCTTGGGGGAAGCTTCTTCATCGCCCTGGCATCCTCAATATAAATCACCACGCCATCATGCCCGTCGGAGGTCTGCAGGGTCTGCAGAAGCTCATTGGAAGAAGCCTGATAAGCCTCCATCGTAGGAAATTTAATCCACAGCTTTTTCGGGATCTCGTCAAAAGCGGTAATCTTCTCACAGATCACCTTGCCATCTCGATCCTCTTCCAGGGAAACATGCCCCTTAATAAAGACTTTATTATCCTCTAAAAGCTTCATGCTGTTCTTTTCATAGTCCCTTGGAAAAACGATAACCTCAACCGTTCCGACCAGATCCTCGATCTGCAAAAAAGCCATGATTTTGTCATTTTTCGTATATTTAATCTTCTTATTAGCGATAATTCCACCAATCGTACAGGGTGCATTGTCCTGCACTCTCGTCTCACCGGACTCCTCTTCCAGCACAAAATCCGCAGTCGTATTGGTAATTCCTCTTCTCCAGAGATCCTCAAATTCCTCTAACGGATGGCCACTGATGTAAATTCCGAGTACTTCCTTTTCAAATGCAAGAATCATATCCTTCGAATACTCTCCTACATTCGGAAGCTGCACATCGTAGCTGGATTTCTCCGATTCGTCCACAATGTCAAACAGGCTCATCTGCCCTGCCATATTGTTCTTCCGGTCATGTACAATGTGATCCATGATCTGCACGTAGGTACTCATAAACTGCTTCCGCGTCCCGCCAAGACTGTCAAGTGCACCCGCCTTGATAAAGTTTTCAATCGCCTTTTTGTTGATTTCTTTATCTGCAATACGGTTAATAAAATCCTGCAGATTCGTATATGTTCCGCGTTCCTTCCGCTCTTCTACCACTGCATCAATCACAGGCCGCCCGACGCTCTTAATCGCCGTCAGTGCATAGCGGATACTGCTGCCGTTTACGGAAAAGCCGCTTTCTCCCTGATTGATATCAGGCGGCAGAATCGTAATACCCATACTCCGGCAGACCATAATATATTCTGCCACTTTTCCCGGATTATCAATCACGGAAGTCATCAGAGCCGCCATAAATTCAACCGGATAATAATATTTCAGATATGCCGTCTGGTAGGAAACCACCGCATAGCATGCCGCATGGGACTTATTGAACGCATATTTCGCAAAGTCCATCATTTCATCATAAATTTGCGAAGCAACGTTCTCCGGAATGCCGTTTGCCACACATCCGGGCACGCCCTCCTCCGCATTTCCATAGATAAAGTTGGCACGTTCCTTCTCCATCACGGCCTGCTTTTTCTTACTCATGGCACGACGCACGAGATCGCTTCGTCCAAGGGTATAGCCGCCCAGATCACGTACGATCTGCATTACCTGCTCCTGATAAACGATACAGCCATAGGTTGGCGCCAGAATCGGCTTCAGCTGCGGACACAGATAGGTTACCGTTCCAAAGTTGCTCTTTCCCTTAATATACTTCGGGATAAAGTCCATCGGCCCCGGACGGTACAGGGAAATTCCGGCAATAATGTCTTCCAGGTTCTGCGGTTTTAACTCCTTCATGAAGTTCTTCATTCCGGCACTTTCCAACTGGAACACCCCATCCGTTTTGCCGGTTCCGATCGAAGCCAAAACCTTTTTATCATCAAAATCAATCTGATCGAGATTAATCTCCTTTCCGGTGCTCTGCTTCACAAGCTTTACGGCATCCCGCAGCACCGTGAGGGTTCGAAGCCCAAGGAAGTCCATCTTCAAAAGTCCGAGTTCTTCGATCGTTGTCATCGTAAACTGGGTTGTAATGGAACCGTCGGCGCCCCTTGACAACGGCACAAGATCCTCTGCAGGCCGGGAACAGATAACCACACCTGCCGCATGCATGGAGGTATGTCTCGGAAGTCCCTCAAGACGGCGGCTCATGTCGATCAGTTCCTTCACCTGCTCATCCGTTTCGTAAAGCTTACGCATGTCCGGATTCATCTGAAGCGCTTTATCAATCGTGATATTCAGCTCATTCGGAATCATCTTCGCAAGGGAGTCCACATAGGCATACGGAAGATCCATCACCCGGCCCACATCACGGATGACACCTTTGGCAGCCAGCGTACCGAAGGTAACGATCTGCACCACCTTTTCCTTCCCGTACTTGCGTCCTACATAATCAATGACTTCCTGCCGCCGTTCGAAGCAGAAGTCAATATCAATATCCGGCATGGATACACGTTCCGGATTTAAGAAACGCTCAAACAGCAGGTTATAACGGATCGGGTCAATATTCGTAATCTTAAGACAATAAGAAACAATACTTCCCGCCGCCGATCCTCGTCCGGGGCCTACCATAATGCCGTTCTGCTTTGCATAGTTGATAAAATCCCAGACAATCAGGAAGTAATCCACATATCCCATCGTCTGAATGACATTCAGCTCATAATTAAGACGTTCCTTCAATGTCTGTCCGGTCTCTCCGGCAGGTGCATTCTCATCTCCATACCGTTCCTTCAAACCGTCGTAACACAATTTATTTAAGTACGTCCAGGAATTATACCCCTCCGGCACATCGAATTTCGGCAGCTTCGTCACACCGAATTCTATCTCTACGTGACACCGGTCTGCAATCCGCTGGGTATTTTCGACTGCCTCCCACGCATAGGGAAACAGTCCCTTCATCTCTTCTTCACTCTTCACATAATACTGACCGCCCTCATAACGCATACGGTCTTCATCGGATAATTTCTTTCCGGTCTGCAGACAAAGCAGGATATCATGCGGCTTCACATCATCCGCATAGGTATAGTGCACGTCATTCGTTACCACCATCGGAATATCCAGTTCCTTACTCATCTGCAAAAGCGTGGTATTCACTAATTTCTGCTCCGGCAGTCCGTGATCCTGTAACTCCAGAAAGTAATTGCCCTTTCCGAAGCAGTCCTGATATTTCAATGCAGTCTTCTTCGCTTCATCCACAAGTCCCTTCTGGATATAACGCTGCACTTCTCCCGCAAGGCAGGCTGACAACGCAATGATTCCCTCGTGGTATTCCTGCAGCAGTTCCATATCGACACGCGGCTTATAATAATATCCTTCCGTAAAACCGCGGCTCACGATCTTCATCAGGTTTTCATAGCCCTTGTTATTCTCCGCAAGCAGTACCAGATGATAATAACGATCCTCCCCACCGGTCAGTTCTTTATCAAACCGCGAATTCGGTGCAACATAAACCTCGCATCCAAGAATCGGATTGATGCCCTCTGCCTTGCATGCCTTATAAAAATCAATCACGCCATACATGACACCATGATCCGTGATCGCAGCACTGTTCATGCCAAGCTCCTTGACACGTTTCACATATTCTTTAATTTTATTGGATCCATCTAACAAGCTGTATTCCGTATGCACATGAAGATGCGTAAATGCCATAGTGTTCCTCCGGAATTTCTCTGTACTATATTCATGGTTGAATCCTCAACCCTGTTGATAGAACTGTTACTTCATAATGTAATTAATCTCATGTGGTTTATTTCATGTAGTTACAGTTTACCCTTTATGGGGAGGTGTTGCAAGCAAGGAATTTGAGATTTGTCCCTGTTCTTTCGTAACACATGGGTACAATATGCCATATATGGCTTACATACCCTCTTCTTTCCATGCGACTGGGTATAGTGGGATTTTCCTACTCTGTATAACCTTCTTTCTCCAAGCTAATGGGTGTAGCAGGAATTTTTCACTCTG